>JAZGIX010000221.1:0-3959 GCA_036482315.1 Acidimicrobiia bacterium
GTCTCAGTTGAGTTGAACGATGCTCTCCGGTAACAGCGCAAACCTCTTGGTGGGGTCTGGATTGAAAAACGGATCCATCAGAATACCGTGACGTCTGGGATGAGGAAATGACACAAACAACATTTGAAGAAGCCGCAAGATCAATTTTGAGCGGGGACGCCGACGCGGCAGCCGCCATCGCCAAACAGGGGCTCGAGCAAGGCATCGACCCGCTTCGGTTGATCAATGAAGGATTCATTCCAGGGATCAACGAGGTGGGAGACCAGTTCGGTGCGGGGAGGCTCTTCATCCCGCAGTTGATGCTGTCGGCCAGGGCCATGGAACAGGCCACGGAGATCATCAACGCGGCGTTTCCTCAGCAGGATGAATTCGCCCAGGGCAAGATCGTCATCGCGACGGTCGAGGGGGACCTGCACGATATCGGCAAGACGATCGTCGCGACGCTCTTCAAGGCCAACGGATTTGACGTCATCGATCTCGGCCGGGATGTTCCAACGGCGCGCATCATCGAGGCGGCTGAAACAAACGATGCCGACATCATCGGCACCAGCACCCTGTTGACCACGACCATGACGGTCCAGAAAGATCTGGAAGAGACCCTCAAGGAAGCCGGCCTGCGCGACAAGTACAAGACAATTGTCGGCGGCGCGCCGGTCACCAAACGCTGGGCCGACCGTATCGGCGCCGACGCCTATGCGAACGATGCTGTCGACGGTGTCAGGATAGCCAAGGAACTGATGAAAGGGCGATGAGTCGCGAGCCCGGGAACGGCGCTTCGCGTCGCGACCTGTGCGTGAGATAACCGAGCACATTGCCGGTGACGTGCCCGTGGCGTATCATGGCTCACCTCGACACTCGAGGGTTCCAATGATCGCGGGCGGGAGGTGGATCGGATGTGATCACGTGGACTCTAAATCCACGCAGCTCGGTGCAACTCCGGGGCCTCCCACCATCCTCATTGGAGCGATCAGACCAGGACACTCGAGCCGGCCGGTCAATCTCATGGGGGAGACACATTGACTGTTTCTTGGTCCGATATCCAGCGCGAGCGACTCAGAGCGCTGGGAGCCGTCGCGCCGACCATCGAGGCGCATTTTGATGATGTCAGTTCGAGGAACACGGCGTTCCAGAGGTTTGAAAAAGAGCTCGTCACCGAACAGAAGAGACGACTTCAGGAGCTGCGGGACGGTCCGCGCCGGACGAAATTCTCCCTCCTGGAGTCACGACTCACGGATGTCCTGGTCGACAACGGATTCGTGCAGGTGGCGACGCCCACCATCATGTCGAAAGGTCTGCTGGCCCGAATGTCCATCGATGCAGGTCACCCCCTGTCATCCCAGGTCTTCTGGCTGGACGATAAAACCTGTCTGCGCCCAATGCTCGCACCTCACCTGTACTACGTGCTCAAGGATCTCCTGCGTTTGTGGGAGAAACCGGTCCGCATCTTCGAGGCCGGGTCGTGTTTTCGCAAGGAATCGTCGGGGGCGCGGCACTCCACAGAGTTCACCATGCTCAACCTCGTGGAAATGGGATTGGAGCTCGAGTCGCGTGAATCCCGATTGAAGGAGCTCGCGGCCCTGATCGTCGAGGCGGCGGGAATCGACGAACATGAGCTCCAAACCGAGGAATCGACCATTTATGGTCAAACGATCGATATCGTGGCCGGAGAGGGGAGGGTCGAACTTGGATCCGCCGCCATGGGCCCGCACCCGTTGGATCAGCCCTGGCGCATTGCCGAACCGTGGGTCGGGATCGGCTTCGGACTGGAGCGATTGCTGATGGTGGCGGAGGGGTCCGAGAGCCTCGGCCGGGTGGGCCGCAGCCTGGCGTATCTGAACGGCGTCCCTCTGAACATTTGACGGACTCGAAGGCGAGTTCGGTCCCCGATGTAGGTGGTGTGAGGTAAGACTCGAAGTTCAATCGACGGGAAACTGAAGGCGGTAGTCAGACGCAGATGGCAGCAATCGACAAAAACCTGAGGGGGATCGTCAAGAACGCTGTTCGTGGGCAGGATTTGCGGAAAGAGGAGATCCAGTTTCTCCTGAGGCTCGAAGACGATGAATCCTTGGATGTCGTGTTTCATACCGCTCGCGAGCTGCGGACGAAACACTTCGGCAATACGGTGTTCCTGTACGGCTTTTTGTACGCCAGCACCTACTGCCGCAACGACTGCCACTTCTGTTTCTATCGGCGTTCGAACGCCGATTCGCTCAGATACCGCCGCGACGAGGACGAGATCGCCTCGGCGGCGCGACAGCTCGCTGCCTCGGGTGTTCATCTCATCGATTTGACGTTGGGCGAAGACCCCGAGTTCTTCCGCACAGACGACGCCGGGATCAGCAGGCTGGAGCACCTCGTCCGTCGCGTTTCGCAGGAGACCGGCCTTCCGGTGATGATCTCACCGGGAGTCGTTCCCGGTGAGTTTCTCGGCAAGCTGTCCGAGGCGGGCGCCAACTGGTACGCCTGCTATCAGGAGACCCACAACCGTGAGCTGTTTCGACGTCTGCGGCCGGACCAGGATTATGACGAACGCTGGGCGATCAAGAGCCGGGCATCCGACTTCGGCTTGCTGGTCGAAGACGGCATTCTGTGCGGAGTTCGAGAAACGACTGGAGACGTCGCGGATGCAATTCTGGGGATGCGACAGCTCGAGATTGCGCAAATGCGGGCGATGACCTTCGTGCCCCAGCGGGGCACACCAATGGCCTCCCGTCCGGCGCCGTCTACCTCGCGGGAGTTGCTGTGCATCGCTGTGATGCGCCTCGCATGTCCCGATCGTCTGATACCGGCCTCGCTCGACGTCGAGGGATTGACCGGGCTGACACCCAGGCTGAACGCCGGCGCCAACGTGGTGACCTCGATCGTGCCCCCCGGTCACGGCCTCGCCGGCGTCGCCCAGAGCTCGTTCGACATTTCCGATTCCCGCAGAACCACAGCAAGCGTGGTCGCGGAGCTGGAGACCCTCGATCTTGAACCGGCCACGATTGCCGAGTACAGGGATTGGGTGGCGCACCGGCGGGGAGAACCCGGTGCACCGCCGTTGAAGGAAAGGCGCGTATGTTAGCGGCCGTCGTTGGTGGCAATCTCCAGGGTGTCGAGGCTTGCTACCTGGCCGGCAAGGCCGGATGGCGGGTCCTGCTGATCGACATGAAGAGCGCGGCGCCGGCCGTCGGCTTGTGCGACGAGTTCCGCCAAGTGGATGCTACGGAAGAGGGCGGGCTGGAAGAAGCCCTGAACGGCGTCGACCTGATCGTCCCGGCACTGGAAAACGAGTCGGCACTGCGCAGCCTGTGGACCACGTCGCAGAGGATGAGTGTGCCGGCGGTATTCGACCCTGCGGCCTATGCCGTGTCGTCCTCCAAGGTCACGTCGAATAGGCTCTTCAAGGAGCTTGGTATCGCGACACCGCCCGATTGGCCCGGGTGTGGCTTCCCGGTCGTCGCCAAACCGGTTTCCGAGAGCGGGAGCCAGGGCGTGAGGTTGTTCCGCGACCATAACAGCCTGGCGGGTTTTTTCGGCAGCTCGCATCCGCCGGAAGGCTGGGTGGTTCAGGAGTACATCGAAGGACCTTCGTACTCGCTGGAGGTGGTCGGCCACGAAGGTTGTTGTTTTCCTCTCCAGGTGACGGATCTGGCGATGGATCCGGACCATGACTGCAAACGGGTCTCGGCTCCCTCGGATTTGAGTTCATACCTGGTCGCGTCGTTTGAGGAGATGTCGGTGTCGATCGGTAGCGCCCTGGAACTGAACGGGATCATGGACGTGGAGGTCATCCTGAATGGCGGGCGCCTCCACGTGCTCGAAATCGATGCCCGTCTGCCGAGCCAGACGCCGACGGCCGTGTTCTGGTCCACAGGCCTGAACCTTCTCGGTGTGCTGGGCGACATGTGGACGGGGAAGCACACGGAACCACCCTCGACGGGCACGGCGCCGCGCGGTGTGATCCTGGAACACCTGCA
>JAZGIX010000222.1:0-3745 GCA_036482315.1 Acidimicrobiia bacterium
ATGTCGGTTCCCAGCCGGTCTGTGATCTGGTCGACTATCTGCGAGATGTCGAGTCTCCTGCTGGCTTGACTCCACCATACTGAGAACGGTTATCATTATCAACATGAGAGGCAAGTCCGTCGGAGCGTTGCTGGTGGCGCTGCTGCTCCCGATGTCGGCATGCTCCGGAGCGGCTTCTGGGGCCGCGGGGCTGCACGTCGTCGTCACCACGACGATCCTCGGCGATGTCGTGACCAGCGTGACCGGAGGTGCGGCCGTCGTAGACATCCTGCTTCCCATCGGAGCCGATCCGCATGAGTTCCAAGCCTCGTCCCGTCAGATCACCGAGCTGGGGCGCGCCGATCTCGTCGTGGCCAACGGCCTCGGACTCGAGGAGGGTCTGGATGACGTGCTGTCGTCACTCGAAGCCGACGGCACCCGGGTGTTTCGGGTTGGCGACCAGCTCGACCCGATCCCATTCGGCTTGGATGCCGGGAAGCCCAACGACCTCGATCCTCACGTATGGATGGATCCCGGCCGGATGGCGACCACGGCTCGGCTCATCTCCGCCGAATTGCAGATCCTCGATCCCGATGGACCGTGGTTGGCGAACGCGGACGTATATGTCGCCGAACTCGAATCGCTGGACGTCGAGATAGAGCAGCAGCTCGCATCCGTGGCCAATCGGGTGCTGGTGACCAATCATGATTCACTGGCGTACTTCGCCGATCGCTACGGATTCGAGGTAGTCGGTGTTGTCATCCCCGGCGGGTCTACCTTGGCGGCACCGAGCAGTGCTGAGCTGGCGGAGCTGGTTTCGACCGTAGAAAGCCTCGGCGTTTCGGTGATATTCACGGAGTCGACGGAATCGGAGGCTCTGGGAGAGGCAGTGGCGGCGGAGGCCGATACTGCGGTTGCGGTCGTCCGGCTCTTCATCGGTTCGCTCGGAGGTCCCGGATCGGGGGCAGAGACCTACATTGACATGATGCGAACCGATGCCGCCCTCATCGCAGGAGCGCTCGACTGATGGATTGGCTCACCGATCCGTTCGAATTGGGTCTCCAGCAGCGGGCGCTGATCGGGGGATCGCTTGCCGCCATCGCTCTCGCAGTCGTGGGGACTTGGGTCGTGATTCGGGGCTTGACCTTCTTTGGAGATGCCCTGGTGCACGGTGTCGTACCCGGTATCGCCCTCGCAGTCCTACTCGACTTCAATCTCATGGTCGGGGCCGGGATCGCCGCCGTCGTGATGATTGGGGGGATCAACCTGGTTCATCGCCAAACGGCCTTTTCGGAAGACACCGGAATCGGATTGCTGTTTGTGGGAATGCTCGGCCTCGGGGTGATTCTCATCTCCAAGTCGGATTCCTTCACCGGCAGCCTCACTTCGATCCTGTTCGGTGACGCTCTCGGTGTGACGACGGGCGACATCGCCGTCCTGGCCGTGGTGACTGCGGTCGTGATCGGTGCAACCCTCTTCTTCTACCGGCATTTCCTGGTCCTGGCGTTCAACGAGCAGAAGGCAACTCTTCTGGGTCTTCGTCCCGGCCTGGCCCACGCGGTACTGCTGGGTCTGATCACGCTCGGAATCGTCGGATCGTTCCAGACGGTGGGAACACTCCTGGTCTTCGGCATGCTTGTCGGTCCGCCGGCTACTGCCGCACTCCTGGTGCGCCGGGTTCCGGCGATGATGGTCACGGCTGCTCTGATCGGCGTCGCTTCCGTCGTGATCGGACTCCTCATCTCGTATCACGCCGACACCGCCGGCTCGGCAACGATCGCGGTGACCCCGGTGGCATTCTTCTTCGTGGCCCTGTCGGTGCGGTCCTTCAGCGGTGGCCACACCTGGATTCGCAGCTCCGGATAGCGCTTCGTTCGGAAGAGCTTTCGGTTCTTGCCCCGTCGAATCCAGGGCTTCTGCGGCGTCCTATTGGAAGAACGCTGCAGAAAGGAATGACGGCTCCGATGCGGCCCCGCCGACCGACTCGGCAGGTGACGCGACTTCCGGCGGCTCAGACGACTCCAGCGGGTCCGACGGGGGCGGCGATCAGCCACAGGATTGACCTTCGCCGATCCGCCGGGTACGGGCGATAAGTCGAACCTCGGGTCACTGTGCCGGCCGACCCGAGCGACTGTACGGCGACTTCTGGCCGCGCCTACCCTCGGCCCACCTACGGAGGAGATCACGCTCGTGGCAAGGATCGGCATTCTCGGATTCGGCTCGTACGTGCCATCGCGGGTCATGACCAACGACGACTGGGCGGAATTACTTGATACCGACGACGAGTGGATCACGTCTCGCTCGGGCATCAAGGAGCGTCGCTTCGCCGACGACTCCGAATCCACTCTCGATCTGGCGGCGGCCGCGGCGGAGGAGGCGATCGCCGACGCCGGTCTCACCGCTGAAGATCTCGACGAGATAATCGTGGCCACGGATACCCCGGAGGTGTACACGCCGGACACCGCGGCTCATCTGCAGCATCGGCTGGGAGCGGGTGAGGTGGCGGCGTTCGATCTCGGCGGATCGGGCTGTGCGGGATTCGTGCTCGCTCTTGATATCGCCAAGACCCGGGTGCAGGTATCGCCCAAGAAGATCCTGGTGGTGGGAGTCGAACTCATATCGCGGCTGATGGACTGGACGGACCGGAGCACCGCGGTGCTCTTTGGCGACGGTGCCGGCGCGGTGGTGGTCGGTGAGGGTGATTCGGTGAAGGCGGAGCTGGTGTCCTTTGACGCCGGGACCGACGGCCAATACTCCGACATCCTCGGATTGGAGACCGGGGGCACTCGCCGTCCGTTTTCGCTCGAAGAGGCCCAAAAGGATGGCCACCACGACATTGCCATGAACGGCCGCGAGGTGTTTCGCCAGGCGGTAAAGCGGATGTCATCATCGACCGAGATCGTGCTGGAGCGGGCCGGTCGGGCCAAGGATGAGGTCGCGTTGGTGATCCCGCATCAGGCCAACCTGCGGATCATCGATGCGGTCCGCCACAAGCTCGGGCTGGATGAGGAGCTGGTCTATGTCAACCTCGATCGATACGGGAACACCGGATCGGCAACCGTCCCCCTTGCGATGTCTGAGGCCCATCACGAGGGTCGGATCAAGCCGGGTGACCTGGTGGTTCTCACTGCTTTCGGAGCAGGATTCCATTGGTCATCGGCGGTGCTTCAATTCTGAGCGGTTCGGCCGATTGGTTGGAGCCGACGGCTTAACGGTGCGATACGCGCTGGTGAGCGTCCGCCCCCAGCCACCGACGCTCCTTCCCATCTCACGAGATTCTCATCCGATCGGAGCCGATTAGGAGATCGATCGCCCTACTGTTGCCCACCGTGACCCTCCGAAGAACAGCCCTCGCCGTCGTCTTGTTGCTGACCGTGTCGGCTTGCGCGCCGCGCCAAACCCGGGATGCGATCGCATCGAATGAGGATCGGATAGCCGCCCTCGAAGAGGCTCTGTTCGAGGCGACGTCGACGACTACTACCACGACCGTTGCGCCGCCGACGACGATCGCCACCCAGATCACGATGCTCGATCTCCCCGATACGGTCGAACCGGTGGCCGCGATCGCAGCCGCAGTTGGCCCTGCGGTGGTGCAGATCGAGACGTCGGACGCTCTTGGTGCAGGAGTCCTGTATTCCACCGAGGGACTCATCCTTACCGCTCACCACGTGGTCGAAGGTGAAACCGAGGTGCTCGTCCGGTTATTCGATGGGCGCACCCTGGCGGGAACCGTGCTCGGGTTCCATGAGGTCACCGACATCGCAGT
>JAZGIX010000223.1:0-3846 GCA_036482315.1 Acidimicrobiia bacterium
CCTCTACGAGGTCAATGGCGTCACCCTCGCACACCTCTCCTTCACACAGCACTTCAACGGGCTCTCCGCCCCGGAAGACCGGCCGTGGGCCGCCAATGAGATCGATGTCGAGACGATCCTGTCCGACGCCAAATGGGCGCGCCGCCAGGGAGCCGAATTCGTGGTGGTTTCGTTGCATTGGGGAATCGAATACGCATCCAACCCGATCGGATATCAAAATTCTGTTGCACAGGCGGTGCTCGAAGACCCGGCGGTCGATCTGATCCTGGGACACCACGCCCACGTCGTCGAGCCAATCGGAATGGTCGAAGGCAAATACGTGGTCTTCAGCATGGGGAACCACCTCTCGAACCAGCATCCGGCATGGGGCCCTAAGTACTACGCCACCAACGAGGGGCAACTGGTGTTCATCCACGTCGCAGATGGTCCGGACGGTCCGGCTGTGACCAGCATCGACGTCGTCCCGACCTGGGTACGCCTCGAAGACCTCCAAGTGTTCGCAGCTCAGGACGCCCTCAGGTTCGGGATCGAGCCGGAATGGGTGCTCACGCGGTCGATAGAACGAACGATGGAGCGAACCCTGCGCCTCGGTGTCGAGAATGTCCGACTGGCGCCCGACCCCTGGCCATCGATCTCGTGTGACGGCACCCGGGCAACCATTCTCGGCACCGAATCGGCAGACGTGCTGATCGGGTCGGATGATGCAGACGTGATCGTCGGTCGCGGCGGCGACGACACTATCGAGGCCGGTCCGGGTGACGACATCATTTGTGCAGGTGCCGGCGACGATCGGGTAGACGCCGGCATCGGCATCGACCGGGTTCACGGTGGGCCGGGTTCGGATTCTCTCAGCGGAGCCGGACCCATCAACATCCTCTTCGGAGGCATCGGCACCGACGAGTGCTCCGGCATCGCGATCGTCATAGCCTGCGAAAACGCATGACATTCATACCCGAGAGGATCCACCAGCTCCACGCCGGCCCGATGATGGGTCTCGACACAGTCGGGGACTTCATCGCTTCGGGCGGTGCCGACGGAACGGTTCGGGTGCTGTCGATCAGCGGCGAGCACGTCGGGAAGTCGACCGCTCACACCGACATCGTCAACTCAGTGGCCCTCGATTCCAGGGGAATGGTCGCATCGGGGTCGCGTGACCGCACTGTGCGGGTGTACGACCCGTCGATAGGACGCAGCTACGTGGTGGGTGACCACGATCACTGGGTCATGTCGGTGACGTGGTCGGATGACGGCACCAGGCTCGCCAGCGGATCCGAGGACGGAACGGTCGGAATCTGGGAGCCGAACGGATCTTCGGTCCGGCGGATCGATCTCGGATACCCGACCAACTCGGTGGATTGGCGAGGTGACGTCATCGCGGTGGCCAACGGCGATCGGAAGCTGTACTTGCTCGACGGAGACGGGGCACTGCGCCGCACCGTGCCCGGCGCCGACCAACTGTTGTGGAGTGTCGCCCTCTCCCCGGACGCCCGGCGCGTCGCCTGGACCGGTCGCGACCGCTGCCTGCGCATCGTCGACGTCGCCGGCGGCGACCCCGTAGTCGTACCGGCTCATGCCGCGCAGGTGTGGTCGGTGGCCTGGGACGAATCGGGCGATCGGCTGGTAACGGCCTCGACCGACGGGACCGCCGCGGTGTGGACCCCGCTCGGCGAGGCAGCCGAACGAGTCACGGCTCCGGCCTGGGTGCGGCGCGCCCTGTTTCGTGGAGTAGAGCTCTACCTGGCGACGGAGGACGGCGAGCTCAGGATCCTGTCGGCCGACGGGCTGGTCGCGGACCCGCCACCACCGATCGAGATCCCGACCGCCCCCGACTCATGCAGTCATTGGAACCCACAGTTCGAGGAGGCCGGACGCCGGCCCCGCTGTGAGGAGTGCGGATCTCCCGAAGAAACCCGGTTGTGCGTCACGTGTGGCCACATCGGATGCTGCGAGAGCCAACTGGCACACGGCACCAAGCACTGGCTCGAGACCGGCCACCCCAACACCGTGCCGGCAGTCCCCGGGCCCTATGAGTGGAAGTGGTGCTACGACGACGACATGTACGTGAAAGCAACCAGTAACCAGTAACCACTGGCCTTGCGGCGCGATGGTCACACAACCGACAGATTCCCGACCGATCGAATCCGCCCAGCGTTGTTACTTCCGACACCTCGAAAGGAACAACCATGTGTCGTCTCTATGGGATCACCGGCAATCAGCCGGCACGAGTCGAATGTGCTCTAGTGGAAGCTCAGAACGCCCTGCTTCAGCAGAGCATTCTGGACTCGCGCGGTATCGCCAACCCGGACGGTTGGGGGGTAGGGGTTTACGAGCGCGGGGCTCCGGCGGTGTACAAGAGCGCTCGCGCCGCAGCTCACGACACCGAGTTCAGGGACACAGCCGCTCAAGTCGTGTCGCGAAACGTGATCGCACACATCCGGGCCGCGACGGTGGGATCGAATGGCCTCGACAACACCCACCCCTTCCACCATGGGCCATGGCTCTTCGCCCACAACGGCACTCTCGCAGGATTCGACAGACTCGGCCCGCAGCTCAAGACGGAGATCCCGAATCATCTCCTCCGACAGCGACGGGGCGAAACCGATAGTGAGCTGATGTTTCTCTGGCTGCTGGGTCGGATGCACGACCATGGGCTCGATCCGCTGTCGGGCGCCGACTCGGTCAACGACATCCTCGATCTCTTGGGCGCCGCGGTCCCGGAGCTGAGTTACCGGGCGGCGGCCGTCACCCGCGAGCCGGCCCGCCTGAACTTCTTGCTGACCGACGGCGTCCATCTGGGAGCGAGCCGCTGGGGCAACAGCCTGTACGTGACCGAACGGGCCGGCCGCACCGACTGCGAGGTGTGTAGCGCCACCCATCTGAGCGGCCCCGGAGAGAGCCGCTACCGGGCGATCGCCATCGCCTCAGAGCCGATCACCCGAGAGACCTGGATCGAAGTCGCCGACCACTCCTTCATCGGTGCCACCAACGGCAATCTGGTTGGAGCGATGGCTGCACAGGCTGCCTGACGGAGGCCACCCAGGCCGAGCACAGGTGGTCGATTACCGCGGCGTTAGAACTCACAGTCACCGGCGAAGTCCACTTCGGCACCTGCGTCCCGCAGAGCGGTTCGCAGCTCGCGACAGGCGGTGGTCGCGTTCTGAAGAAAGGGAGCGACCGCACTTCCGATTGAGCTGAACTCGAATTCGGTACCGGCCATCGCCTCGCTGCCCAGATAATCGCCGACTGCTCGCTGGATGGCGTCGAGCGTCTCAACGAGATGATCATGCGATCCGACGATGCTCGATGGCGGGTTGATCGCACGCCATCCATCGAGACGTCTGTCGAACTCCGAAAACAGCGCATTTGCAGCCACCAGGTCCCCACCCAGCGGGTACTGATCCCGGTCTTCCGGCTGATCGGGAGCATTACCCACGAAACGGGTCTCGACCGCCTGCATCGCTACCGCATAATCGTCGAGAGCCATCGGCGTCGACTCGGAAGCACAAGCCGCCGCAACAAGGGCAAACAGCAGCAAAACGCCAAGCCACTTTGCGATCATTCGTTCAACCCCTCGTGCGTTCGTCCGTTATTCGACAGTTGTAGCGTGGCGTCACCGTCTCGACCCCACAAGTGTCCGTTGAACGACACTGTGTCTCTCGGCGCCTGGACGCCGGCGGCCAGAGACTCTGGTTCATTCCCGCCGGGGTAGTCGGATTCTCCGTTCGTGAAGCAGGGTGTGGTGTCGTCCGCATAGGAGGACCAGGTTGTCGAGGTTGGTGGGTCCGCCGTCGGCCCAGTGGATGACGTGATGGGCGTCGCACCAGCGCCGGGGAGCCCCGCAACCGT
>JAZGIX010000224.1:0-4273 GCA_036482315.1 Acidimicrobiia bacterium
TCGCCCAACGGAGCGGTTCGATCGCTGGATCTCTGTCAGTCCGTGACGTCCCGTTTAGCGAAGATAACGAACATGGTGATCAGAGTGGCTGCAGCGTAAGCCGCCGCCAGCGCCATCGACTTCTCGAACGACACGCTCGACGTCCCTCCCTGAGCGAACGCCGAGAAGATGCCGGCGGGGAGCCACTCGCCGGCGGCATCCCACATCAGTCCTAGGAGACTCTCGACGATGAGCAGGTATGCCGCGCCGACGGTGATAGAGATCGCGGCTGAGCGGGTCGCCATGGCGATAGCGGCTCCGAGGAGTCCAAAGAGGAGGCCGGTAGCGGTGACTGTTCCAACAGTCCCCAACGATGCCGACAGCGACCAGGCGTCGGTCGGGATGTCCTGACCGGGGGCGAGAACGAAGGCCAGAACGGCGGCTGACGCAGCGGCGATCAACACGCCAAGGAGGACGTACGCCCCAACACCGAGGAGCTTGCCCGCAAGAAGCACAGCCCGTCGCGGTTCACCGACGAGGAGATTGCGGATGGTCCCGAGCTCGAAGTCTCTCGCGACACTGAGAGAAAAGAGAGCCAGTGAGATAACACCAAGGATGTTGACGGCAGTGCTGAGCGGCGCAACCGGCCCATCGGAGTCAGTCACATCGGTCTCGACACCCGAGAAGGGCCCGTGGTTTGCGTCTCCTTCGCTGGGCCCGAACCCCCCATCTCCGACGAAGAGAAACACGCTGATCATCGCCACGAAGAACACCATGACGAGGATCCCAGAACCACCCGTCTTGCGGAATCTGATCCATTCGGAGGAGAAGGAGCGCCTCACAGTCCCATCTCCCCATCGGTCATACGAAGGAAGATGTCCTCGAGATCCTCATCGTGGACCCAAAGTTCCCGCAGGGCGATCCCATGATCGAACGCCAACCGATTGAGCCGCGCGGGGGCCTCAGCGGCCCCAGCCACCCGCACCACTCCGTCATCGATCGTTGCCGCGTACCCGGCGCGAGAGAGCGCCGCGGCCAACTCCGTGAGATCCTGAGCTTCCTCAGGCGCTACCACGACTTCATGGGCTGCTTCTGCCAGCAATCCCGTGAGCGCTCCGTCGAAGACCAACCGGCCATTGCTGATGATGATGACCTCATCCACCATCGCCTGGACCTCAGCAAGGAGGTGACTCGAGACGAATACCGTCTTGCCGCTAGACCCCAGATCTCTCAGCAATTCTCGCATCTCAACGATGCCCGCCGGATCGAGGCCGTTGGCCGGCTCGTCCAAGATGAGGATGCTGGGGTCCCTGAGCAGCGCGGCCGCGATGCCGAGCCGCTGCTTCATCCCCGAGGAGTATTCGGCTACCCGGTCGCCTCTCCGATCCCGCAGCCCGACAATCTCGAGCACCTCGTCGATGCGATTCTTGGATTGTCCGTCGAGTGCTGCCAAGGTTCCCAGGTTCGTCTCGCCCGAGAGTTTCGGGTAGAAGGCCGGCGATTCGATGAGCGCCCCGACCTCTTCGATGTATGCAGCCGGTCGCTCGATCGATTTGCCCAGCACGGTGGCCGATCCGGCCGTCGGACGAATCAAACCGAGCAGCATCCTGATCGTGGTGCTCTTCCCGGCCCCGTTTGGCCCAAGCAGCCCCACCACCCCACCGGTCTGCACATCGACCGTGAGCCCATCGACGGCCCTCAACCTGCCGAACTCCTTGGTGAGCCCCTCCATGTGAATGGCCGTGCTCATCGGCTGCAGATCGACTCGTCGATGTCGGCTATGGGGCTCTCTGAATTCAAATGCGTCCCTCCACACCCAACGTCCACTCGAAGGCTAGGAGACACGAGATGACATCCGTGCGCCCTATGGGCACCCGACATGTTGGGATCAATCACAAGAGCTACGTTCCAATGCCGACGACAGTTGACGTCCGTGAGTCGGGATCCGACCCGGTTCCCCAGGAGGCTAGGTACGCCGAGGGTGGATGCGATTCAATCGGCGGCGAATACGCGCCACTCGTCGGGGATGCCGCGAAGATGGTGAGTGCCGCGGTCGGTGAACTCCAGACCCGATCCGGCCACGAGATCACGAACGGTGCCGGAGACGAGCACTTCACCCGGTCCGGCGATTCCGGCGATACGCGCTCCGATGTGGACGGCGATCCCTGCGATGTCGTCGCCCAGTCGTTCGACCTCACCGGTGTGGACTCCGGCTCTCACGTCCAGTCCGATTTGCCGCAATCGCCGGCCGATCTCCTTGCCACATTGGATGGCCCTGGCCGGTCCATCGAATGTTGCGAGGAAGCCGTCACCGGTGGTGTTCACCTCGATGCCCCGGAAGCGTTCCAGTTGGCTGCGAACCTCAATGCCGTGCGTCTCCAGCAGGTCACGCCAGCTGCTGTCACCCATCTGGATGGCGCGACCGGTGGATCCGACAATGTCGGTGAACAGGACCGTCGTCAGAACCCGGTTGGGTGTCGCTGGCACGCGCCTTCCCGTCATGAACTCCCTGATCTCCTCGATCGTCCGGTCGGGTTCGAACCATGGAACGTGGTCTGCACCGGGCATCTCCACATACCGGGCGTCTGGTATCTCACGTGCCTGGTAGCGAGCGTTTTCCACATGGCACATGCGGTCCCCCTCGGAGTGGAGGATCAGGGTAGGTACCCGTACCGAGGGCAGGATGTCGCGGATATCGATGTCGAAGGCCATCCGCATGAACGCCTCAGCCCCGCTGGGGGTGTTGGCATTCCGTTGGAGGCGCGCCTGCCAGTCCACCAGCCACTGCGTGATCTCCTGGCTGGGAGCTAGGCGCTCCATGAATCGGCTGGGTTGGCCCCATCTCTCGGAGAGAGTCTCCATCGATGCTTCAAAGCTCTCTTCCGTGCTCTCACCCCATGGCCACTCGGCATCCGTGCGCTCCCGGACCTCGGAGCCCATCAAAACGAGGCCACTGGTTCGTTCCGGATGCGCTGCCGCAAACAGGATGGACAGGGGACCACCCTCTGATTCCCCAATGAGGGTGGCTGCCTCACTACCGGCCGCGTTCATGACAGCCCTGATGTCATCCATCCGAACATCGAGCGGCGTAGCCCCGGGGACCCGATCCGACATTCCCATACCGCGCTTGTCGAAGACGATCAGGCGGGCGAACTCGCCCAGCAGTTCGCAGTACCGGCGGTAAGCAGGCAGTTCCCACCTGACTTCAAGGTGGGACCACCCTCCCTGGACGTAGACGATGTCCAGTGGCCCATCTCCCACCACGTGGTAGGCCACATTGACCCCATCGCTGTCCGCAAACCGGATATCGAGCATCAATCGACCCTAATAGCGAGTTGCTCGAGTCCATGGACGGGCCGGGAACCGAGGGTCATTCGAAGAGACCGACCGATGACCCGGGAGGGGGTGACCTTTATTGACGTCACCCCCTCGGGAAGCGACCTCAGCCGCCCATCGGGACCCCTGACCTCCCCGTAGATCCTCTCTCGAGCAGGTGCTCGCTAAGCGAAGGAGACGCGGCGAACCGCGGAGTTCACCAGTACTCCTCGTAGTGAATGTTGCCGGCCGTACGGAGGTGGTCGAGGGTGAAACCACGCTCGACGAGGATCTCGGCGACCCCGCGCGTCTCGGGATAATTGGGCCTGTCCCCATCCCACTCCGGAAGGCCGATCATCGCCGGGTTGCCGCACAGGAAGAAATGAACACGTGACGGGTCCAACGTGAGGCTCAGCTCCTCTTCCAGCATTCCCGACTCGATGAGGTGTTGGAGGTAGACCCTGTTGTCCTGGTTCTCGGGTTCGCGGGTGGTAATCGGGAAGTAGCGGTAGTTCGGGAACCGGCTCTCCAACTCCCGGTGCTTGTCGAGGTAGGCCAGGTCCTGCCAGTACCGAGCACAGCATGCAGAGACGACGCGACCCCGATGCCCCCGCCGAAGCAGCTCGAGGATCATGCGGTTGTTGGGCGCCTCCCCGGTCCCGGTAGACATGAAGAACAGGTCGGCCTCAGGGTCATCGACCCCGTCAAGGCGGTAGCGACCGGCGGCCTTGCGCCCGATGAAGAGCTTGTCTCCCTCGCCCTTGAGGAACAGGCGCGGGGTGAGCACCGCCGGTGTTCCTCGCCAGTCCTTTTCCACCAGCACCACGTAGAACTCGAGGGCAGTCTCCTTCTCCGGATCGAGCAGGTGGCCGTCGTCTCCGAAGATGGGGCTGCCGATGGAGTACGACCGACGCGCCAGTTTCTGTGTTTGCTCCGGTGTCAGCTCCTCCCGGAGGTCGTCGATACGGGGCTCCCAGTA
>JAZGIX010000225.1:0-6344 GCA_036482315.1 Acidimicrobiia bacterium
GGTGCCGGGTCCGGCGAGACCGTTCTCATCCTCGACGAGGGAAACGGCGCCAGGCAGGTCGTGGGCGAGCCGAATGGGCCGATCCGCGCCGTCGTGGTGGGGATCGTCGATGAGTTGATGGTCGAAGGCGAGACCGTAGAACTGGATTGACACCCGGCCCGGGGCTGCAGGAATGTGTATTCGGGTTACGCCCTTGCGGGTAATGTCGTGCTCCATCGACTCACGAGGATTGTCATGAAGAGACTCGCCGTTGCCCTGCTATCCCTGGCGCTGGTCGCCGCCGCCTGCGGCGACGACGACGCCGTCGACGCTGCTTCGCTCGACTCGTGCGAGGGCTTGGCAGCCGCCGGAATCGCTCTGCTCCAGGACACGATCGATCTCATCGACGGATTGGACGAGGCTGCCCTCGCCGCCCTGGGCGACGAAGCCGGGACCCCGCCCGAGTTCGTCGCGCTTCAGGCGCGCGGCGACGAGATGAGTGCCAGGGCCGATGAGATCGGATGTTCGGACGAGGAGATGGCTGCTCTGCTCGCCGAACGAGCCAGCGGTCTCTCGGCCGACTCGATCTTTGGTCAGTTCATCCTGGAGGGCGTGCGCTCCGGCCAAGACGGCGACTTCTTCGGAGAGTAATCCCAGATCTGGTCGCGCTTGGAGGGATCGACGCGTTCAAGCTGAGCGCGTTTGGCCCCCGGTCGAGTAGCCAGTACCTGACCTGAGTACGTTTGGAGGGTCGACGCGTTTACCGGGTTCGCTTGGGGCCGCCCGTCGAGTAGCCAGTTTCCAGCCGGGACGGGTGATAGTCCTCCTTACTGGTTACTGGTTACTGGTTACTGGATACTGGTTTCTGGGTTCCGGGGGTAACCTCGCCGCGTGCTCAGGATCGCCGCACTAACCGTCGCCGTCTTGGTGTTCGCCGCTTGTAGTTCGTCGACGTCGACGGGTCCGACGACGCCGACCTCATCGACCACGACAACGATCGTGGATGACAATTGTGAGAGAGTCGGCGCCGACACGGTGTCGTTTCTCAATTCGCTGATCCGCGTGCTCGATGGCACCCGGCTCGCAGAGTTCAAGGATCGCGGAGAGTGGCCCGAAGATCTCATCGATCTGGAGCGGGCCAGCAGAGATCTGGACATCCGCGTCGCGGCGCTCGGGTGCGACCCGACGGAGATCCAGCAGCGGGCTCTGGACGAGGCCGATCTGGTTCCGGGTGGCCCGCTCAGCGAGGGGCTGATAGACGTACTCTTGACCTCTCCGACAACCTCCTCCAGCACCACCTCGACGACCACGACGACGGTGCCTGCAGACACCACCGTCGGGTCGACCACCGGGACCTCAGATGAAGACACCACCACGACCACGGTTGCTCAGACGACGACGACCGGTGGTTAGCGGCGTGTCGCACCTCTAGCCGAGTTGGGTGGCGGCCGCCCGGTCGAGCAACCACACCGGATCTGCAGCCGCTCGGCTGACGATGGCCGCAGGAAGATCGGCGCCCTGTTCGAGGATCTCCTTTACCGCCTTCGCCTTGGCCTTGCCGGCGACCAGGAACATGAGCCGGTCTGCGCGCGCAAGTAACGCCGGGGTCGCGGTCAGACGCCAACTGTCCTTGCCTTCCACCCAATTGGCCACATAGTCCCGGACTGTCTCGCCCAGCGCGGAAGTCCCCGGGAACAACGACGCCGTGTGGCCGTCGTCTCCGAGGCCCAGGAGCATCAGGCCCGCTCTCTCCTCGCTCTCGGCATCCCGCCACATCCGGTGGAGGGTTTGTTCGTAATCGGACGCGCCGACCTCGGGATCCGGGTGATATTCAACGGGATGGAACGGAGCGTTGATATGGGAGAGGAGCGACCCGAGTGCCATCCCGCCGTTGGATTCCGGGTGCTCGATCGGGACGTGCCGCTCATCGGTGAGCCAAACGTGAGTGCGCTCCCAGGGAACGTCTTCGGAGCGTAGGAACTCGTAGGTGAGTCGGGGAGTGGAGCCACCGGCCAATCCGAGTGTTCGATGACCCTCGGCGCGAATCCAGGCGCCGATTAGGTCCGCCGCGCCTCGGGCCAGCGCGATCGGATCATCGAATACGTGAACGGGCATAGGGGGATGGTAAGGGTGGGTCGGCAGCTGCGCCGCCTCCCGCGATTAGTCACTAGTCGTTGGTCATTAGCAAGAACCACTCCCCCCTGGAGTGGGAGTCAATCGGCGGAGTCGATTGGAGGGGGGCCCTCCGACTCCGAGCCGCTGTAACGCGCTCCCAACTCCTCTCCCATTACCGTTCCGTTCATGACCCGCCGTCTTCGTATCGAATGGTCGCCCGGCTCCAAGGTCACCGCGTTGCTGGCCGGTCCGGGGGAGGGGAAGGTGGGGCTTCTTCTGGCCCATGGAGCCGGGGGTGGCCAGCGCCATCCGTTCATGGAAGGGCTGCGGCGGCGGTGGGGCGCTGCCGGGTTTACGACGCTTACGTTCGACTATCCGTACATGGAGGCGGACAGGCGGGCTCCCGATCGTCTCGACCGCCTGATCGAGTGCCACGCGGCGACGTTCGAAAGGGTGGCGGAGCGGGTTGATGCTGTCGTCGTGGTCGGAAAGTCGATGGGGGGAAGGGTCGGCGGCCACTTCGTCACAGAGACCGGGGCGGCCGCGATGGCCATGGTCTTCTTGGGGTATCCATTGGTTCCCATCGGGAAGGCTGAGCCCCGAGACGTATCTCATCTTCGGTCCTGCCGGATTCCAATGCTGTTCGTCCAGGGTGAGCGGGATCGTATGGGCCCACCGGAGATGATTCGTCAGATCACTGAGGCTGCCCTACACGCCACGCTCGAAATCGTTACGCACGCCGACCACGGATTCAGGGTGCCGAAGAGAACCGGTCTGGATCGAGAAGCCATTCTCGACTCGCTCGCCCTGACGACCAAGGCCTTTGTCGCCGGTCTTGGCTGAGCGGTTCGAGTTCGTCCCGCCGGCTCTGCTTTCGCCCTGGCCGACTTCGACCCTTCGGGCCGAACAGACGCCGGTCGGCCCTCCTCCGCAACGTGGGGCCCCAACCCCACGGCTGCCGTGATCGCGTGGTTCGTGTTCCGGCCTGTTAGGCCCACCAACGTTTCGCCTTGGGTCAGTGCACCGTGAAGTGCTTGACGGTGGTCTCGCGATCGATGAGAAACCTGTCGTCCTCGGGATAGAAGACGGCTTGGTCGATGTCATCCCCAGCGAAGGCGGCGATTGCTTCCTTCGTTTCCCAGAAGCTGATGGTTAGAAACTCGGTTCGGTCGCCATCCGGTCGGCTGACCAAGTAGGCACCCAGATTGCCCGGCGTCGCTGCGTATTCGGCGATACCCGTTGCCAGGATGTAATCGGCGTACGCGTCGGTGTCCTCGGAGCGAGTCCAACCTCGCCAGATACGTGTGATCATCGGCCTCTTCGACCTCCTCGCGGGTTGCTGGGTCGGTTCGGGCGTCGTTTGGTCGGCTCGATCGGTGTGACGGGTTCGCTATCGGCGGGGGCGGCCCAGCTTGTCGCGTTCTTGGTCCATTCGCTCCAGCTCTTCGCTGCCCGAGATGACTATCTGTGGATCCGTTCTGAAGTCGAGGTCCGGGTCCCGCCCGGCGTAATCGATCGCATTGAGGATCACCTTCATCGTATTGAGCCGCGCCTTCTGCTTGCTGTTCGATCGGATGATCGTCCACGGAGCGGCCGAAGTGGATGTCCGCTCCAACATGCGGTGCTTCATCTCGGTGAAGTCGTCCCAGAGATCCTGGGCCTGCAGGTCTACTTCGCTGAGCTTCCATTGGCGGAGAGGATCTTTGCGGCGGCGGGCGAATCGTTTCTCCTGAGTCTTCTTATCGACACTGAAGTACAGCTTCACCAAAACGGTTCCGTGGCGGACGATGTCCTTCTCGAAGCCGACCGCTCCTTTGAGGAAGTCGCGGTACTCCTCCTTGGTGCAGAACCCGAGTACCGGCTCGACCAGCGCCCTGTTGTACCAGGAGCGATCGAACAGCACGATCTCGCCCCCGGCGGGGAATTGGGTCACGTACCTCTGGAAGTACCACTGAGTCTTCTGTTCCGCCGTCGGCTTGCCGAGGGCCACCACTCGAGCCCGTTTCTCGTTCATGAATCGCTTCACACGCCGGATCGTTCCACCCTTGCCCGAGGCATCTCGACCTTCGAACAGGACGATCATCGGAGTCTGGGTGGCTTCGAGGTGATCCTGCAGTTTGAGGAGTTCAACCTGATACGGGTGAAGTGGCTGGTCCTTGGCAAGGGCTGCCAGGAGGCTGTCACGCTCTCGCTCGAGATCGGCGATGCGCACCTGAAGCGTTTCGACCGTGGGCGGTGACGCCGGGTCTCGGCGTCGATCAGCCTTGGACTCTTGAAGTGCCTTTCCGCTCACCTGCAGCCTTCCTCTCGGTCTCGAGCCAGAATCGAACGTTCAGCCTACGCGAGATTTCTTAGCCCCAAGACTGGCGCCTCGGAATCCTCGGATGCTTTTCGGCCCTTCTACACCCGCGGTGGTGGCATGTATTTGGCTTTGGTGACGCGGCCATCATCCAGTTTCAACCGCCATATGCCGGCTTTCTGGATTTCGGTCTTGGGATCGATCGGTGCGCCGTGAGCTGCCAAGTGACCGACGAGGCTCTCGAGCACATCGCCATGGGAGCAGATCACGGTGCCCTTCTTGGCAGTCCGCAGTAGCGCGGCGGCACCTTCGGGTGGCGCGCCTTCGGCCAGTTCCGGCAAGTCGATGTACCCGAGTTCGAGTCTGTGGGCCAGGGGGGCCACAGTCTGAATGCATCGGAGAAACGGGCTGGTAAAGATCTGGCGGGCTCCGTGTTTGGCGAGGTACTTTGCGAGCGCCTTTGCTTGGAGGATGCCCTTGTGGCTGATCGGTCTCTTATGGTCCGGTCCCGACCAGTTGGATCGGTTTCCGGCATGGGCATGGCGAACGATATAGATCACGTGATGCCCATCGTGGATCGCAGCAACGCCCGGTCCGGTTCGTAGGACAAGACGTCGAGTGCCTCACCGCGACTCATCCACTTGATCGCGTCGACTTCGCTGTTGGCCACGAAGTCTCCGCTCACGGCCTCCATGGCCCAGTATCGGACGATCTTGCGGGTTCCATTTGGATCCGTGTACTCAACCGTGCCGAGGTCGTCGCCCAGCCGAGCCTCCACTCCGGTCTCTTCGAGCACCTCTCGTAGCGCCGCGGCCTCCGCAGTCTCGCCGGGGTCCACTTTTCCCTTGGGGAACGACCAGTCGTCGTATGCCGGGCGGTGCACCAGCAGAACTCGGACACGGCCTTGGCGGCTGAGGCGGGTGACGATCCCGCCGGCGGCAGTGATGACGTCGGGTGTTTGCACCGTTGAGTCCGGATTCGGTTGCTGCTGGTTGTTGTGGCTGGGTGTCATGGGCAAGCCGTAGCGGCGCGCAATCGTACCGTGACGTATTTGAGACCCGACTGATGGTGAGGCAGTAACCAGTAGCCAGTAACCAGCAAATCACGAACCAGGGCTCAGCGTCGATACTGGATACTGGATACTGGATACAGCGGCAGACGCCGGGGTTACGAACTGGTACCTACGCCTCGCCGGCGAAGAGTCGCTCTAGGTCCTCGATCTTCTGCAGCCGTCGTACGTGCCGTTCATCCCCGGTGAACTGGGCGGCCAGAAAACTGATGGCGATCTCCTCGGCCAAGAGGGGCCCGATGACGCGCGAACCGAGGGCGAGCATGTTGGCATCGTCGTGTTCCACGGACTGATGAGCGGAGTATGTGTCATGGGCGAGCGCGCATCGGATGCCACGGACCTTGTTGGCGGCGATCGACGCGCCTGCCCCGGAGCCACACACGATGACTCCCCGCTCCGCCTTTCCGGACACCACCGCCCTGGCGACGGCGGCTGCGTAATCCGGGTAATCGACCGGATCGTCTGTGTGGGTTCCGAGATCGGTCACCGCGTGACCGGCCGCGGCCGCGGCGCGCGTCAGATGCTCCTTGAGTTCGAAGCCGGCGTGATCGGCGGCGATTGCGACGCGCATGGGATGAGGCTACCTGCTGGTGGGGGAGGTGGTCGGGTCGTGGCGTGTCGGAGGTCCCCTCTTGCTAATTGCCTTCCGACGTGCGGGTCTCCACATCTCCTTCCTCCTTACAATCCCCGCTATGGACCAGTTCGTTGTCGAAGGAGGCGCGCGCCTCGAAGGATCGGTTTCGGTTCTTGGGGCCAAGAACGCAGTCCTCAAGCACCTGGTGGCGACATTGTTGGCTCCCGGCACCCACAAGATCACGAATGTGCCGGGGATCCTCGACGTGGAGATCATGGGGCAGGTACTGGCCCATGTCGGGGCCGAAT
>JAZGIX010000226.1:0-16203 GCA_036482315.1 Acidimicrobiia bacterium
CGCCACGCCACGACGCCGGCGATGACTCCGGCCACGAAGCGGTCGGTTCCGAGATCGAAGGCCCCAGATGCGTGGGTGATCGATGGGGCCACGATCGCTGCCAGCACTGCCGCCGGGATCAGGCGAAGGATGCGCATCGCAAGATCGGGAATTGCGGCCACCCGTCCGACGAGCGCGATGAACGACAGCCTGATGAGCCAGGTGCCGAGACCGGCCACGCCCATCAGAATCCAGATGAGGGTGGTGGAGTGCGTCGTCATTTCCGACTCCAGACCGCTCCGGCGACAAGACCGAGTCCTGACGCCGCCAGGAGCCCCAGGTTCAACGGAAGTGATGCGAACACAACGGCGGATGTCGCCGCGGTGACGGCTGCAATAGTCGAGGCACGGTCCTTGATCGCCGGAAAGACCAATGCCATGAACACGAGTGGAACCGCAAAGTCCAACGACCACTCCTCGGGGACACCTGATCCGATGATCACCCCGGCCAGGGAAGAGATCTGCCAGGTCACCCACAGGCCCAGTGAAGCCCCCATGTAGTAGGAGAATCGCTCCGAGAGAGTCTCCTCGATGTAGTCGAACCGAACGATGCTGACTGCGAACGACTGGTCGGTGATGACGTAGGACCCGTAGGCCTTGCGCAACGGCGAGAGATCACGAAAGGCCGGGGCCAGCCCGGCGCTGTACATGGCCATTCGTGCGTTGATCACCAGAACGGTGGTGACTATGACGATCGGTGCGGCATCACGTCCGATCAGGTCGATCATCGCTAGCTGCGAAGCCCCGGCGAACACGATCGGAGAGGCGGCATACGCTTGGATCGAGTCGAGTCCGGCCTCAACCGCGGCGATGCCCGCAATGAGGCCGAACGGGAACACGCCGACCAGGATTGGCGCAATGTCGACGAGCCCTGCCGGGAACGGGGCACGTCTGGCGGAGGGTTGGTTCATGGAGGCAGGGACGATAACGGGGAAGGGCCGTGAGGTTGTTGGCTATTGTCGCCCTCGGTCCAGCGAACTTCTGGAGATCATGCAGCCGGACATCTACACCTTGAGCAGTGAGATCGTTGACGAGACCGCAGCAGCCGTCCCGACCCTTGCGACCTACCTCGGAATCGCCGGACACGACCACAAATGGAGCAATCTTTCGCCATCGGGACTTGACGCACTCGCCGACCTGCAGAGGGATCAGCTGCGCCGCGTGGCCGAGCTGCCGGCTGTCGCCGATCAATGGGCTCGGCTGGCGATAGATGTCGTGACTGCCGAGCTGGAACGTGATCTCACCTTTCATGAGGCCGACGAGGGCCTGCGAGATTTGAACAGCATCGCGTCCCCGCTGCAGGACCTGCGGGATGCCTTCGACCAGATGGATACCGAGACCGTGGAGGGTTGGTCCAACATCGCTTCCCGACTCGAGAAGCTTCCGACCGCGCTGGAGCAGTACGCCGAGAGCCTGTCTCTCGGCCGGGACCGCGGTCAGGCAGTGGCGCAGCGACAGGTGGTGGAGGGCGTACGTCAAGCCCGCAACCACTCGGGGACTGATTCCCACTTCAACACGTTCCCGGCTGCCGCCGCCGACGTCGTCGATGAGGCCCTGGGGGCCCGAATCGAAGCCGGAGTCGCTTCGGCCCGAGCCGCTTATGGAAACCTTGCCGAATTTCTAGAGCAACAGTATCTCCCGCGGGCCGTGGAGAGCGATGGCGTCGGGCGGGATCGCTACGTGATGCACGCGGCGCGGTTTCTCGGATGCGAAATCGATCCGATTTCCACCTACGAGTGGGGGTGGAGCGAGGTCGAGCGGCTTCGGCGGCGCATGGCCAGTGTGTCCGAGGAGATCCTTTCGGGTGGCACGCTTGCCGACACGCTCGAACTGCTTCTTACCGACCCAGAGCGGGCCGCCAAGAGCCAGGATGAATTTCGTGATCTGATGCTGGAGCGACAGGAGGTAGCGCTGCGGGAGCTAGATGGGACCCACTTCGACGTTCCTGAGCCGGTCCGAGTGATCGATGTCAGGATGACACCACCCGGCGGTTCTCTGGGGGCTTACTACTACCAGCCGAGCGAGGACTTCTCCCGCCCGGGCACGGTCTACTGGTCGAAGGGTGACCAGCAGCGGATCCCGCTGTTCGACGAAGTGAGCACCGCGTATCACGAGGGCTTTCCCGGACATCACCTCCAGGTGGGGCTCCAACTGACTGCAGGGGATCGTTTCTCGCGGATGCAAAAGGTGAAGGTGTGGTACTCGGGGTCGGGAGAAGGCTGGGCGCTGTATGCCGAGGATCTGATGGAGGAACTCGGCTATCTCGAAAAACCCGACTACGTGATGGGCAAGCTCGCTTCTGAGATGCTTCGGGCCTGCCGGGTGGTCATCGACATCGGATCGCATCTCGAGCTCCCGATCCCGACCGATCAGCCCTTCCATCCGGGCGCGAGGTGGACCTTCGATTCCGGGGTCGAGATGCTCGAGGTCTATGCGGCGCAGGATCATGACCTATCGGTATCGGAGATGAACCGCTACCTGGGTTGGCCCGGTCAGGCCATCTCCTACAAGGTGGGTCAGCAGGCGATTCGGGACCTACGCAGCGAGGAGCAGACCCGCCTTGGCGGCGACTACGACCAGAAGGCTTTCCACGCCAGGTTGCTCGAGGTCGGAGCGGTGGGCCTCGATACGCTGCGCAACCACGTCAGAAACGTCTAGACCACCGAGTCGGCGCCTTGTGGCGCGTCCTCTGTGCTTATGGCTCTTCGCCGTACGGCTCATCGCGGTGTGGCCCGGGGGCCCCAGCCCCAGGTCACCGAGTCCGCGCCTGCGGCGCGTCCTCTGTACCCGCTAGCCGCTTGAAGGCGGATGCGCTGAGATTTCTACGGCGACCCACAGAGTCTTCGACATGGGGTAGAAGAGCAAGGGGACGAGCAGGTTGATCACAATCCCGGTTGCGGTCATGGCGGTCCACGGCGGATCCGGCCAGGTAGCGATGGCCCAAACGACCATGGCCACTGCGAACAGAACGATGGTGAATGCGGTGTTGATGAGAACCGCACCCAGCCAGTACCCCTCTTCTCGCTCGTACTTGTGATCGCATGAGGGACAGCGATCGACCATCGTGCCCCACGATTGGAACACTCCGCGGTGTCCGCAATTGGGGCAGCGACGCATGGAGGCGCGACCGATTCGACGTAGCACGGGCAGCATTCTCGCGCGTCGCTACAGGTTCCCAGCCGTCGGGCCGATACACCGACGATGTCCCTGCCGCCCCAACCGACCGTCGACGTCAACGACGTCGCAGCAACCGCCGCCGCCCAGAGTGCCGGTGGCGGCGATGTGGTCGGACAACTTCTCGACGCATGCATCGCTCGGGGTGCCTCCGATCTTCACATCACTCCGGGGAGCCCGCCGATAGGACGGATCGACGGCGAACTGGTACCCCTCACCAGCGCGGTGTGGGGGGCCGAGGCGACTGAGGTCTTCTGCCGTGCTCTCACAGGGAAACACTGGGATGAATTGGATCGGATCGGGACGACCGATTTCGGGCTGGCGCATCCTTCGGGCAACCGGTTCCGAGCAAACGTGATGCGGCAGCGGGCCGGATACGCCGCGGTGTTGCGCCGCATCTCGGAGACGCTTCTCACGTTCGACCAGATCGGGCTCCCCGACACCATCGTCGACCTGCTGAATCGTCCCCGCGGGCTCGTCCTCGTCACGGGCCCGACGGGGTCCGGCAAGAGCACCACCCTGGCGACGATGATCGACTGGATCAACCAGAACCTCGACCACCACATAGTGACGATCGAGGATCCGGTCGAGTTCTACCACGGACACAAGAAGAGCCTGGTGACTCAGCGGGAGATCGGGGCAGATGTTCCCGACTTTCCCGAAGCAATGCGCCGGGTGCTCAGACAAGATCCCGATGTGATCATGCTCGGCGAGATGCGAGATCGCGAGACGATCTCGGCAGCGGTGAGTGCAGCCGAGACCGGGCACCTGGTGCTCGGAACACTTCACACGACCGGCTCGGCGACGACCGTGAGCCGGATCATCGACGCCTTTCCCGGCTCCGAGCAGCCTCAGATCCGAACCCAGCTGGCGATGTCGCTCGCCGCCGTGATCTCACAGGTACTCGTCCCGGCCAAGCAGACTCCGGAGGATGGAGGCGGTGGCCGGGTGGCGGCGCTCGAGGTGATGACGATGACGGCGGCGATCGCCAACCAGATTCGGACCAATGACGTCAACAAGATCAATGACGTGATCCAGACCTCGCGCCATCTTGGAATGTTTCGACTCGACGACCACCTGCAGCAGCTGGTCCAAGACGGGAAGATCGAGGCGGCTGATGCGGTTGTCTTCGCTCAGGACCCCCCAGCGCTCCAGGAACGTCTCGCGTACTGATCGGCTGCCCGCCTATCTCATGGATCAGCGGGAAAGAGACTCTGACGTGGGCTCCTGGCGCCGAGTGCTACACCTCCAGCGGGGAAGTCACGACTTCGACAAGTGCCGGGCCCCGATGATTCAATGCCTGGCCGAGCGCGTCGCGGAACGCTTCCTTTGTTTCGGCTCGAAGGCCCATGGCCCCGCATGACCTGGCGTACTCGGCGAAATCCGGGTTCACCAGGTCGGTTTGCCATACCGGGCGGATCGCCGATATCTGTTCCCGACTGATCTTGCCGAGCTCCGAGTTGTTCAGGACGACGTGGGTGATGTCCATGTCATACTTGACGATGGTCGTGACCTCAGCCAGGTACTGCCCCAGCCCACCATCGCCCGAGATCGAAACGATCGGTCGGCTACCCCGGGTGGCCGCCCAACTGCCGATTGCGGCAGGAAGCGCGAACCCGATAGATCCGAGATAGCCGGACATGAGCACGTCCTGGTTGGATCCGCTCTCGAAGTAGTGTCCGAAGGCGTAGGTGTTGTTGCCGACGTCCACCGGGAGCACGGCGTCGTCGGGGACGAGGTCGGTCATTACCTCGAAGATCGCTGCCGGATGGATTCGCCCCCGCGCATCGGTGAGCTCCGACCGCCTCGCCTTCTCGGCCCTCCACCGTTCCCATCGAGCCGCAATATCGGAGCGGACGGCGGGGCGATCCTTTGCCGGTAGAGCCTGACGGAGGAGGCGGACCGTCGTCGCGATCTCGCCCCACAGCGGAATGTCCACCGGATGGAATTTCCCGAGCGTCATCCGATCGAAGTCGACCTGGATCGTCGGCTTCTTCTGCGAAATCCCAGTGTGATTGGAGAAGGAGGCGCCCAGCACCAGCAAAGCGTCGCTTTGCCCCATGATCGCCGAGCCGACCGGCGTTCCCGAGCGGCCCAGCACTCCTGCCGCGAGCGGGTGGCTGTCGGCGACCAGGCCCTTCGCCTTGAAGGTCGTGATGATCGGCGCGTCCAAATGTTCGGCGAGGGCGATTATCTCTGAACGATGCTGGCGCGCTCCGTGGCCCGCAATGATCACCGGTCGCGCAGCCTCCGTCAGCAGTGTGATCGCCCGGTCCAGTTGTTGCAGCGGGGGAGTGATCTGCGGAGGGGCGACCCGCCCGTCCTTGGGCGGCCGCAGCGGGTCGCTGCGGCCGGGTAGCTCCTGGATCTCGTCGGGAAACACGAGGTGGGCGACATCGCGGTTGATGACGGCGTGCTTGATGGCGAGCGCCATGAGTTCGGTGGCGTTCTCAGCGCTCAACACCGTTTGAGTCCACTCGGCGACTGCAGAAAATGCTTCCGTCAACGGCAGCTCTTGGAAGGCCCCCGGACCGAGCACCTGGGTCTGAACCTGCCCGGTGAGGGCAAGGATCGGCGCTCGATCGACCTTGGCATCCCACAATCCGGTGAGCAGATTTGTTGCTCCGGGACCGGCTATCGAGAAGCAGGCCGCGGGAGACCCCGTCAGCTTTCCGTAGGCGCTGGCGGCGAATGCCGCAGCACCTTCATGGCGGATCCCGTAGTACCTGAGGCGACCGTCTTCTTCGGCCCTGCGCAATGCGTCTGCCAGACCCAGGTTGCTGTGCCCCACCATGCCGAACACCGAATTCACCCCCCACTCGGTCATCGTGTCGATCATCTGGTCCATCACAGTCGAGAACCGGGTTACGACCGGAAGCCTCACGTGGAGTCCGTCGTCGCGTTCTTCCACCTCGTAAGGCGTGGCGACGTCACCGTATCCCTCGGGCGGCGTGCCGGTGTGAGGGTCGTACTCGTATCCGTGCCAGGGGCAGATGAGGCAGCCGTCTTCGATCTGACCGTCCCCGAGCGGCCCACCCTGGTGGGGGCACCGATTGTCGAGCGCCCCGTACCCGTCTTCTGTGCGGGTGATGGCGACAGCACGATCTGCCGCGATCACGGTGGCGACACCGCCGACCGGGAGGTCGCCCGGGTCGATGTGATACCACTCGTAACGCTCGATCTCTTGGCCGGGCCTGGTCGGGTCGTGCTTCATCTGACTCCTTGGACTCGCCTCCAGTGTGACGCGGTCGCGACGTGGCGTCGACATCCTGCCACCCTGTCGTGATGGATGCTTCACTTCGGCCGGATGCTCCGCAGCTGACGATCGAGGTCTTCGTGGGCCACCGTGTCTGGCGACTTGTGCCACGCGCCGGGGAGCCGATGCTGGCGTCGGCAACGAACGGTGATCCGTGGCCCGGGCCCGAGTTAGAGGCGGTGTGTCTCTCCGGCGTGCTGCTGCAGCCTCGGGACAGGAGGGAGGTCCCCGACCCTCACCCGGGTGAAGGGTGTCCGGCGCTCGATTGCAGCTGCGGGGTGTATGCCTCGAAGACTGCCGTCAATCCGCCGACTCGCAGGGTGTGGGCAGCAGGCCGGGTGCGACTGTGGGGCAAAGTGATCGAAGGAGCGAAGGGTTTCCGAGCGCAGCGGGTTCGGATGTTCGACGACGTCGAGATCTACCTGGGAATGGGTCCCGGACCCCCGCGGTGCACGCTGCCGCCATGTCGCGCCCGTGCCGTACAAGTCTGGACCGGGTCGACGTCGTACCTGGCGCGATGTGATCAGCACGGCAGGGAGCGGTCGATCGGGTTCGGGGAGTTCGTGACGCGGGTCGACTCGGCACTTCGTCACCGCTACGGCGTCGGAGCGTTTCTAGCGGCGCGTTAGTCTCGACCGCAATGCCACTCATAGAGGTATCGAATTTGGTCAAGGTCTACCCCGGCGGGATCCGGGCGGTGGACGACATCACATTCACGGTCGACCAGGGCGAGATCTTTGGCTTCCTGGGACCGAACGGAGCCGGCAAGACGACCACTATCAGGATTCTGGTGACGCTCCTCGCCCCGACCTCCGGCAGGGCGATCGTCGACGGGATCGATGTGACGGTTGCACCCGAGGAAGTGCGTAAGCGCGTCGGGTACGCGGCTCAGTTCATCGGGGTCGATGACGACCTGACGGCCAGGGAAAACCTCATCCTGCAGGGGCGGCTTCACGGCCTCTCCAAGACAGAGGCCCGTCGGCGCGGCGACGACCTGCTCGAAATCCTGCAGCTGACTGAAGCAGCCGATCGGCGGGCCGGAACTTTCAGCGGAGGAATGAGGCGGCGGCTCGATCTAGGACAGGCTCTATCCCACGATCCGGAGCTGCTCTTCCTGGATGAACCGACCATCGGGCTCGATCCCCCAACCCGTCGCGCCCTTTGGGCCTATTTGAGGGAACTGAATGCGCGGGGTGTCACCATCTTTCTCACGACGCAGTACCTGGAGGAGGCCGATTCTCTCGCCGGAAGGTTGGCCATCATCGACGAGGGTGCGATTGCGATCGAGGGGACTCCACAGGCGCTCAAAGACGATCTGGGCGGAGACGCCATCACGGTGACTCTGGCGGCGGGGATGGACAAATCCGAGGTAGCTCGCGTCGCCGAACTCATCGGTCAATATTCGGACGCCGATGCAGCTCGTACCTACGACGGGGCGGTTCGGGTGTTCACCCGGGATGCGGCCTCTCGATTGGCCGACGTGGTGCGAACGCTGGACTCGGCCGGTATCCATGTGGCGCGCCTCGAGGTTTCGGAACCGACGCTCGACGATGTCTTCCTTCGCCACACCGGGGGCAAGATGCGGGTCGAGGAGGTCAAGCCGCGGAGCCGGATGATGTCGGCGAGGAAGCCCCGATGATCAGGACCTTCCGCGAATCCTCGGTGTTGTGGGGCCGGCTGATGCGCAAGATGGTCCGGGTAAAGCTGCTGCTGTTCTTTGCACTCTTCCAGCCCCTGCTTTTTCTCCTGCTCTTCAGCCAGGTGTTCAATCGGTTGGATCAGCTGCCGGGGTTCGCCTACGACTCGTACCTGCAGTTCCTGGTGCCGAGCATCATCGCTCTCACCGCGCTCAACTCGGCCTTCCAATCCGGGATCGGGATGGTGACCGACATCGAGGACGGGTTGCTCGACAAGTTCTTGATCGCCCCGATCAGGCGCTCCAGCATCCTGCTGGGGAAGGTGATGGCGGATGCGACCCGGATGGCGCTGCAGGCGCTCATCATCGTGGGCGTGTCGCTGATCATGGGGGCCCGGTTCGAAACCGGAGTTCTGGGGGTGCTCATGATGATCGTTCTCGCCGCTTGCTTCGGGATCGCCTGGGCGGGCCTGTCCAACGTCATCGCCCTTCGGACCGGAAACGGGGAACTGACGATGATGATCGGCATCCTCATCACCTTCCCGGTGCTGTTCCTGTCCACCTCGTTCATGCCGAGCGCGTTACTGCCGAGTTGGCTCGACGTCGTGGCCACCTTCAACCCGATCACCTACATCGTCGAAGCGGTGCGGGCGTTGGTCAACACCGGTTGGGATTGGAATGCAATTGGCAAGGCCTTCGCAGTGACGGCCGGCCTTGCTGTGGTGACCTTTACCGCAGCAACCGCAGCGTTTCGTAAGGTCATTTCGTAGTGCCCCGACCACCAACGTTTGCCGCGCTCAGGGAGACCAGTGGCGCCTCTGGCTGCGTCCTCGTCCTCGAAGCACGTGAAGTGCGGCTTCGTCCGAAGTCCTTGCCAGAGACGTACCACGCTGTGCCGCTTGCAGGCGGCTCCTCCGTGCGGAGGCGGCTCGGGGCCGAAAAGGCCCCGAACGCCGGAGCCAAGCCTCTGCCTCGCCCTGAACATCGCCAACGCTGCCGACCAGGGCACTAGGCGTGCTGCTCACCGTTCTCGGTTCAAGCGGGACCTACCCGACTCCGGGAAATCCGGCATCCGGCTATCTCGTGACCGCCGGCACGACGGTGATGCTCGATTGCGGTCCGGGAACCTTCCCGGCGCTGCTCGAGCGCGGCGTGGTTCCGGATGCGATCGTCCTCAGCCACCGGCATGGGGACCATTGTCTCGATCTGCTGCCCTTGTTCAACCACCTGCGATTCACCCGAACGGATGTGCGCCGGGTTCCGCTGCTGGCTCCCCAGGGAGTAGTGGATCGTCTGGCCGCCTTCGTCGGAGCTGCCGCCGACCACCCGTTCTTCGATGTGTTTTCTCCACTCGTCATTGCACCCGGGGAGGCCCGTCGGGTGGGCGATATCGGTCTGGAGTTCGGTGAGGCTGTTCACCCGGTCCCGGCTGTGTGCACCAAGGTGACGGTCGACGGTGTCTCGCTCGTTTACAGCGGGGATACGGGGCCGGGAGGCGATCTGGTGGAATTGTCGACGGGGAGCGACGTCCTCCTCTGTGAGGCGACCCAGCAGGGCCCACCATCGTCGGATCGCTACCCCTATCACCTCCACGCCAGCGAGGCAGGGGAGATCGCGGTCGAGGCGGGAGTAGGGAGGCTGCTCGTGACACATGTGAGTCCTACGCTGGACCCGGCGGTCTCAGTGAGGGAGGCGGCGGCGGTATTCGAGGGCCCGGTTGACCACGCCGTGCCCGGCATGGAGGTGCAAGTGTGACCGAGCGACGCCACGACGAGCTGAGGCCGGTTCGCATCACCCGCGGTTACACGGAGATGACACCCGGCTCGGTGCTGATAGAGGTCGGTCGGACTCGGGTGCTTTGCACCGCCTCGATTTCCACCGATGTGCCGCGATGGCTCAAGGGCAAGGGGAACGGCTGGGTCACCGCTGAGTACTCGATGCTCCCGGGCTCGAGTCCTGAGCGCATCCACCGTGGATCGATCAGTGGAGGCCGCACCAAGGAAATCCAACGGCTGATCGGCCGTTCGCTTCGAGCTGTGGTCGACTTCGCGGCGATGGGTGAGACGACGGTTCGCCTCGACTGCGATGTGCTCCAGGCGGACGGCGGGACCCGAACTGCTGCGATCACCGGTGCCTGGATCGCGCTCAAGGACACGTTCGATCACGGGATCGCCGAAGGCATCGTTCCCGGTGATCCGTTGCTCGATCACCTGGCCGCGGTGAGCGTCGGGATCGTCGACGGGGAGCATCAACTCGATCTCGCCTATGAGCAGGACGCCGGGGCCGAGGTGGATATGAACGTCGTGATGACCGGGTCCGGTGGTCTGGTGGAGGTGCAGGGAACCGCCGAGGGCCAACCCTTTAGCCGGGAGGACCTGACCGCCCTGCTGGATCTTGCCGCGGGCGGGATCGAGCAGCTCGTCGAACACCAGAAGGCAGCGCTGGCGTGACCGAAGTGGTCGTGGCGACCAAGAACCCGGACAAGATTCCCGAGATCGAAGCCGTGCTCGGCGCAGTGCTATCGGACCTGGTGATCGTCCGCGGTCTGGATTGGCCCGAGGTCGAAGAAACCGGGTCGACGTTGGACGAGAACGCACTCCTCAAGGCGAGAACAGCCGCCAAGGCGACCGGCTATCCCGCGATCGGTGACGACACCGGACTCGAAGTGGATGCGCTCGACGGAGCCCCCGGGGTCCACACGGCCCGGTTTGCCGGTCCCGCCGCCTCGTACGCCGAGAACCGGGCAGCCTTGCTGAGGGCACTTGCCGGCGTCGATGATCGTTCGGCCCGGTTTCGTACTGCGGCGGCGTTCGTCACCCCGGGCGGGGATGAGATCGTTGTGACCGGCGAACTGGCAGGCCGAATCGCCCAAGAGGAACGGGGAGACGGAGGATTCGGGTATGACTCACTCTTCGAAGTGGACGGGGAGACTCTCGCCGAGATGGGCGAGGGGGCCAAGAACCTGATCAGTCACCGTGCTCGAGCGCTGACGGCGCTCGCAGCCGCCCTCGAGAGTGTTCGGGACGATCGCCCCTAGACCCAATCGGCTCCACGTCGTACGGTGATATTGCGGACAGGAGGTCCCTTATGACGGTGTGGGATCCGGTTCAGATCGTGGTCGGCGTCGACGGTTCCGAGCAGAGCATTCGTGCCGCTCGCGTCGCCGCAGGCATGGCCAAGGCCCAGGCATCCAGGTTGCATATTGTGACGGTGGTGCGTCCCCCGGAAGGGTGGTGGGGTGTCGTCGGCTCTCCACCTCCGGCCGAGGCGTTGTCGGCTTCCATGGAACGTGCTCAGAGGTCGGTGCTCGACAAAACATTGGCCGCAATCGACACCGACGGAGTAGAGGTCGTGGCCACAGAGGAGATCGGCGATCCTTCCTCGGCGTTGTCGGCCTACTGCGAGCAGGTCGGAGCGGGGTTACTCGTCGTCGGCCGACGGGGTGCCGGAGTGGTGGAACGTCTCGTGCTCGGGAGCGTGGCCGATCGATTGGCGCACCATGCTCCCTGTGCTCTGATGGTCGTGCCGTAGAGAGCGTGGGCGGAGCATTCGTGCGGAGGGCGAAGGCGGCCCGGGTGGGTGAAGCTGACGACCGCTGCGGGGTTGGGGCCCCGCTTGGTGGAGGAGGGCCGACCGGTGTCTGTTCGCCCGAAGGGCGAAGTCGGCCCGGGTGGGTGAAGTCGGCCCGGGCAAGTATCAGTCGGGCTGGCCGGATTCGAACCGGCGACCCCCTGCTCCCAAAGCAGGTGCGCTGCCAAACTGCGCTACAGCCCGTGGAGCGACATTGTGGCACCCTCAACCGAGTTCCGACGCACTGACTGCGGCTGATGACTAAGGGCTAAGGACTAAGGATTGCTCCGTGGGTCGCCGGGGATTCGAACCCCGAACCTGCGGATTAAGAGTCCGTTGCTCTGCCAGGTTGAGCTAGCGACCCGGGGCGAGGTTAGCCGGTCTCGATCCAGCGAGACCAAGCGCGGCTCCAACCCCGATACCCTGTCTGCCTAACGCGGACGTAGCCGAACTGGCATAGGCGCCGGACTTAGGATCCGGTGGGATTTCATCCCGCTGTGGGTTCGAATCCCACCGTCCGCACGGTTAGTCCTTAGTCCTTAGTCCTTAGAGAGAGCTGCAATCGCGCTCTGACTGGGGACTGGTGACTGGTGACTGGTATCGGGCTGCAGGGCAACTAACCTGCTGGCCGCCGCGGGTGTAGCTCAATGGTAGAGCTCCAGCCTTCCAAGCTGGCCACAGGGGTTCGATTCCCCTCACCCGCTCCAGAGACCGGTACGGTCGGAGGATTGCCCCCGTAGCTCAGTGGACAGAGCAGGAGCCTTCTAAGCTCTTGGTCGGAGGTTCGAATCCTTCCGGGGGCGCCGGACTCTGACTTGGTGGCCGTAGCTCAGTCTGGTTAGAGCGCCGGGTTGTGATCCCGGATGTCGGGGGTTCAAATCCCCTCGGTCACCCGAAGGCGATGAGCCGTAGGGCGAAGAGCCAAGCTATATCGCGAGGCGGTCGGCGATGTCATCGCACCGTCTCTTTCTGTTGTGTGGAGCGCGAAGGAGCCCCCGTGAGCAAGGTCAAGGACGCAGGCCGATTTGAGAAGATCCTCACCATGACGATCGGTGAGGATGCCATCGAGGCAGCCAAGAAGACGGCGGCGCGGCGCCTGGCCGGCGAGGTGAAGATCAAGGGGTTTCGGCCCGGGAAGGCTCCGATGAAGGTCATCGAATCGGCGGTGGGGGCGGACACGCTGCGCCGTGAGGCGATCGATGACGCTCTTCCCGCCGCCCTTTCTGAGGCGTTCGAGCAGACCGACCTGGAGCCGGCAATCACACCGCGGCTGGAGGACATACGCGACGGTGAGGGCGATGGTGTCGAAGTAGATGTTCTGGTGACGATGTGGCCCAGTATCAAGAAGCCGCCCAAGTACAAGGGTCGGAGAATCGAATTGGACGTGGCCGAGATCGACGACGCCGCGGTCGACGACCAGATCGAGCGCATGAGGAACCAGTTCGCCGACCTGGAGGATGTGGACCGTGAGGCCTTCGATGACGACTTCGTGATCGTGGACGTCACCACATCCAAGGGTGGCGAGGATTTTGCGGCTGGCTCGGCCACCGACATGCTGGTCGAGGTCGGCGCCGGGATGTTCTTGGACGGCATGGATGACGCATTGCGCGGCAAGGGGGCCGGGAGCATCGAACAGTTCGAAACGACTTTGCCCGAGTCGTTCGGCCCCGACGGTGGAGCAGAGGTGAGCGTCCGCGTCCTGATCAAACAAGTCAAGGCAAAGCGTCTGCCCAAACTCACCGACGAGTGGGTCGATGACATGACCGAGTTCGAGACGGTCGCCGAGATGAGAGACGAGCTCGCCGAGCAGTTGACTCGGGCGAGGCAGGCTCGGCTGAGAGTCGAGTTCGAACGGGTGCTGCTGCAGCAACTGGTCGATGATCTGGACCTCGAACTGCCTGAGGCCTTGGTGGAGTCGGAGATGGATGGTGTGTTCCACAGATTCGCCCACCGGCTCGAACAGCAGGGGATCGAGTTCGGCCAGTACTTGGCGATTACGGGCCAGGACCAGGAAACATTTCTCGCCGACCTCCGCTCTCAGGCCGACGTCAACATCAAGACTCGGGTCATAATCGAGTCGATCGCCGCATCTGAGAAGATCGTGGTCGAGGAATCGGAAATGGACGAGACCGTCGGGCAATTGGCGGCTGCGTCGAAGATGGATGTGGTGGACTACCGGGACGCTCTCACCGAAGGAGGTCAGGAGAAAGCCCTGTCTGGTGATATCCTGCGACGCAAGGCCATCGACCGTCTCCTCGAGCTGGCGGTTCCGGTCGACGGCACCGGCAATGAAATCGACCTGAGTCCCGACGAGGACCCAGAGGACACGGAGACCGACGACGCAGAGTCTGCAGCGAAGGGCGAGGCCGAACCGGCCGACGAGGACGCTGTGGATGACCGTGCGGACGAACAGTCGGACGAGTCACAGAAATCAGAACTGAATCCAGAATCAGATCAAGCCGAAACCGAATAGAACCGCCTCGCGTACTACGGGCAGCAGCCCGCGGAGGTCGATGAATGATCAAGAACCAATACCTGGTCCCGACAGTCGTTGAGCAGACGAGCAGGGGCGAGCGCGCCTTTGACATCTACAGCCGCCTGTTGGGCGAGAGGATCATCTTCCTCGGGACCCCGATCGACGACACGGTCGCCAATCTCGTGATGGCGCAGTTGTTGCACCTCGAGGGGGATGAACCGGAGAAGGACATCTCGCTCTACATCAACTCTCCGGGTGGCGTCATGACCTCGCTCATGGCGATTTACGACACGATGCACTTCATCAAGCCCGATGTTGCCACCTACTGCATGGGTCAGGCTGCGTCGGCGGCGGCGGTGTTGCTTGCTTCGGGTACTCCCGGCAAGCGGTTCGCCCTGCCGCATGCCCGGGTGATGATCCACCAGCCCCACATCGGAGGCCTCGAAGGCCAGGTGTCGGACATCGAGATCCATACTCGCGAGATCCTCCGGGTGCGCGAAGAGATGCAACAAATCCTGGCCGACCACACCGGGCAGGACGTCGAGAAAGTCGCCACCGACACCGATCGCGACTTCTGGATGACTGCCGAAGAAGCCAAGGAATACGGTTTGGTCGACACCGTGCTCGAGGGACGATCGCTCAAGGCAGTCACTGCTTGAGGCCGAAGGGAGACCTAGATGTCGAAGTTCGGTGAACCCACAGGCGGAGGCGGCGACCTGTTGAAGTGTTCCTTCTGTGGGAAATCTCAGAAGCAAGTCAAGAAGCTGATCGCCGGCCCCGGCGTCTACATCTGTGATGAGTGCATCGATCTCTGCAACGAGATCATCGAAGAGGAACTCGCTACGACTGCGGAGACGCCGTTCTCCGAACTGCCCAAACCGGAAGAGATCTTCAGTTTCCTCGGTGACTATGTAGTCGGGCAGGAGAAGGCCAAGAAGGTGTTGGCCGTTGCCGTCTACAACCACTACAAGCGGGTGAGAGTCGCCCAGCGGACGAAGGATGACATCGAGCTCCAGAAGTCCAACATCATGCTCATCGGGCCGACCGGATCCGGCAAGACCCTGCTGGCACAGACATTGGCCAAGATCCTCAACGTCCCGTTTGCGATCGCGGATGCGACTGCTCTGACCGAGGCCGGGTACGTGGGTGAGGATGTCGAGAACATCTTGCTCAAGATCATTCAGGCAGCCGATTACGACATCAGTCGGGCAGAGACCGGCATCATCTACATCGACGAGATCGACAAGATTGCTCGCAAGGCCGAAAACCCGTCAATCACCCGGGATGTATCGGGCGAAGGGGTCCAACAGGCGCTCCTCAAGATCATCGAAGGGACGGTGGCATCCGTCCCGCCGCAGGGCGGGCGCAAGCATCCGCATCAGGAGTTCCTGCAGATCGATACGACGAACATGCTTTTCATCTGCGGGGGTGCTTTCTCCGGTCTCGAGCACATCATCGAGAGCCGGATCGGCAAGCGGGCCATCGGCTTCGATGCCCACTTTCACGCCGGAAAGGAGGAGATCGGCGACACCCTCGGCGAGGTCCTTCCCGAGGATCTCATGGCATTCGGCCTGATTCCCGAGTTCATCGGCCGTCTACCGGTGACGACGACGGTGCACGACCTCGATCGGGAGCAGCTGATTCAGGTGCTGTTGGAACCGAAGAACGCACTCGTCAAGCAGTACGCCAAGTTCTTCGAGATGGACGGGGTGGAACTCGTGTTCTCCGACGACGCCCTCGAAGCGGTTGCCGATCAGGCCTTGCTGCAAACGACAGGTGCGCGTGGGCTGCGGGCGATCCTCGAAGAGGTGTTGCTCGACACCATGTACGAGCTTCCCGGGCGTGAAGACGTTGCCAGGGTCTTGATCGATGACGAGGTCGTTCGCGACCGGGTCAACCCGACGTTGATCCCCATGTCCGACATAGGCAAGGATCTTCCCGAAGAGCGAAGCGCGTAGCTCGCTTCGCTCGCAGTCCTTGGTCATCAGGAAGAAGGCTCAGCTGATTGGCTCTTCCTTCTTTTCTAATACCTAATACCTAATACCTAATACCT
>JAZGIX010000227.1:0-2483 GCA_036482315.1 Acidimicrobiia bacterium
TCCGCCGCCATCGATTTGATGCGCTCCGCGATCTCCTCGAGATACACCCTGTCTTCCCGAGGAAACCGGTCATGATCTTCGGATATCAGGGTCACGGATTCACCGTTGAAGACAACTACGAACTCAGGAGCTTGGGACAAGCTCTCGAGATCCGTGTCCTTGTAGGTCTGGTGGATCAGCTTCAGGAACAGAGCCGTCTTCTTGGGACTGTTCAACTGAACATCGTACGTGATCTTCAGGCCTTCGACACCCTTCAACGATTGGTATGGCTCCCCAAAGGCCGGCGAAAGGCACCATGTTGCCCCGACCACGAGCACTGCGACTCCGATTCGACTTGTAACGTACCTTCTCATATCAATCCTCCTGTTTCCCGGTCCGCGTATGATCCGATTCGATGAAACAGACTCTTCTGCTATCCGTTTGCTTTTTCGGCGGTCACCACGTTGGACACCATACGGCCCATTGTGGCGCCGTCATTGCTCAACACCTTGATGAGCCCAGCGAGTTGGGCCTGGAACTGCTCTTGCCGTTCCCGGGACAGCTCACGGAGCTGGGGACCGAGAGGCGTCGCGTAGGCGACCTGAGCGGGGTGATCCACACCAGCACTCATCACCATGTCCTGCTGCTGTTGCTCCAGCCGAACATTGACAAATCCCGCCGCCTCGAACTGTGATTGTAGTTCTGCTCCCGTCAGGAAATCGAACGGGACCCGCATCGTGTCGGCGATCCCGGGCTCTCCGATTGCATTCAGGGCATCGCAGACCGCGCCGAAGAACTGGCATTCCTTCACGGGTCGCCAGGTCGTGGCGACGACCCGGCCTCCTTCGGACAACACCCTGGAGATCTCGCCGACCGCTGCGGCCCTGTCCGGAAAGAACTGAAAGCCCTGCTGGCAAACAACAAAGTCAATAGAGTCGTTTGGAACGTCGAGAAGATGTGCAGGGCATTGGATGAACTCGACCCCTGGATTCAGACCGTCGCATCGTTGATGGGCGATCGCTAGCATCTCGCCGTTGACATCCGCACCCAGCACTCTTCCGCCTTCGCCGACCCGCTCTGCCAGTAGGCGAGCGACGACTCCGGTCCCCGTGGCCAGATCAAGGACCCGGCGTCCGCCCCAGGGTTGATGTTGCTCGACGAGTTTGGCGGCCCAGGGCCTGAACAGTACCGGCACCAAGACGTCGTCGTAGGCATTGGCAACGGAACTGTCGCCGAAAGTGAACTCCCGATCCGTGTGTTGCATGGCTTGGTCCTCCTTGGATGCACCCAATATCCGACTGGACCGTCTCCGCACCGTCCGAACGACCAGCAAACACCCGTCAATTCTGCGTCTATCACGACCTCGTTCATTGTTAGACCCGGGGGCGTGCCGTATAATTCAATGCCATGAAACGGACTCTCCGACTGCAAGTGCTAGGCCCGTTCGACGCGAGCTGGTCCGATGGCGAATCGGCGGGATTGCGAAACAAGAAGGCTCGGGCGCTGCTGGCCTATCTGGCCGTCGAACACGGTCGGCCTCATGCACGGGAGCGACTGGCCGGGATGTTGTGGGGTGAGACCGGTGACGAACGTGCCAGGCACAACCTTCGCCAGTCGTTGTCCGCGATCCGCCAATCCTGTGGCAATCTGATCGTCTCGCGGGACGAACTGCTGGAAATCGATCAAACTTGTTGCCGGACCGACGTCATCGACTTTGAACGCCTCGCCAGATCCGAAAAACCTGATGAGTTGCTCCAGTGTGTCGAGTTCTATCGCGGGGACCTTCTGGAGGACCTCGACCCTCGCGAGCCGGTCTACGACGAATGGCTGAATCTCGCCCGCGCCAGGTTGCGCAGAATCGCCTGCCAGGTCATCGATGACCTCGCGAATGCCCTGGCTGCCGAGGGCCGACACCAGGAGGCCATCCAGGCGCTGGAACGCAGGCTTTCGATGGATCCGTGCTGCGAGGCGGCGCACCGTCAACTGATGGAGTTGTTCACAAGAGTCGGGCGGCGCACCGACGCGTTGCGCCAGTATCGGTCGTGTGTGGAAACTCTCGAACGCGAGCTCGGGGCCGAGCCGGATACCGAAACCAAGGAGCTGCATACCAGCCTACAACGAGCCCGGCCGACGGACACAACCGGACCACCCGGCCCGAGCGCGGCTCCGGGAGAAGCGACGAGACCGAAGCTTGCGATACTCCCGTTCGACAATCTCTCGGCCGACACCGACGACTATTTCGTGGACGGCATCGTCGAGGATCTCACCACGGCTCTCTCGTGTTTTCACTCCCTGGTCGTCGTCGCCCGCGGATCGTCGTTCACCTACCGCGGCCGCGACGTACCCGAGCGGCAGATTGCCGACGAACTGGGAGTACAGTTCCTCGTGCGAGGCAGCGTCCGACGCGCCGGGCCGAAGGTGCGGGTCAACATCCAGCTACTCGACGCCTTCGCGAGTTCCCAATTGTGGGGCCACCGCTTCGACCGCGACCTCGAAGACCTGTT
>JAZGIX010000228.1:0-5041 GCA_036482315.1 Acidimicrobiia bacterium
ATGTGCTTTGGCATCTGGTCCACCGTGGTCGCCGTGAACACGTTCTTTGAGCGCAGTGCCTTGGCCAGTGGTCGGATATACAGCTGGCCTGCCGGACTGTGGACGGACGGGTTGCCGATGTAGAGCGCCACAGAATCGCGACCGTGCTCTTCCAGAATCGGGGACAGCCGATGCTCGATCTCGGCGAACGCCTCAGGCCAATCGACGGTCTGACGAACCCCATCGCGGACGACCTGAGGCGCCCGGAGCCGGTCGGGGTCCTCGTGGAGCCGCTGCAGGACTGAGCCCTTCGGACAGATGAACCCATGGGAGAACACATCGTCACGGTCTCCGCGGATTCGAGTGACGACGCCCTTGTCGACACTCACCTCCAAGCCACAGGTGGCTTCGCACAGTGGGCAAGTGCGATATTCGGTGCGGGCCGACATGGCGGCGAGCGTAGCCCTCGGGGTCGGTCGACGGGCTGGGACCCGAAGTGTCGAGTTTGGCGCTACGCCGCCATCACGGCCGGCCGGCAGACCTTGCATGGGCGGAAGCCGGCACTTCGAGCCGATCGCTCCGATCTGAATTCGATGGTGTGGCCGGGGCTGGTTCGGCGTGCGTGGTGGCAAGTCGGGTGGCAGAAAATGCTGGTCGTGTCCGATCCGGTGAAGCGGATTCCCCGTTCGGACAACGATTGGTATTCGACCAGATCGAGGCCCTCGATCTCGAGAAGCAGCCGCTTGTTGTCGGGATCGCCCAGCGAGTAGTTGCCCAGGTGTCCGTCTGATCGGACCACCCGGTGGCAGGGGACGACCACCGGTACCGGATTGCGGGCCAGTGCTGATCCAACGGCCCGGACTGCTCCGGGCTTGCCGATCTCGCGGGCTACCCAGCCGTAGGGCCGAACCTGGCCGCCGGGGATCTCTGCCGTCTTGCGCAGCACCGCCGCCGAAAACTCGGTGAGGCCGGAGAAGTCGAGTGGAAGCTTGCCGGGTTTGCCGGTCGCGATTGCAGTGTCGAGGTGCCGTTCGATCTGCGCGGAGAGTCGATCGACGGGGAGAGCCACCCGTCCGTACAAGTCGTTGAATCGCTGTTCGAAGTCTGCCGGCGAGTCGGCCAGATCCACGGCGGACACACCGCGTTCGTTGAATGCTACGAAGAGGGGACCGAGCGGGCTCGGCCTTGTTACGTATCCGTCGGCGATTGCCGACACCGCAATGGCAGCGTTGATGGCCAACTGTGGCGCAGAAGTCATGAGCTTTCGCAGGTCGGTGATGAGTCGGTCGGTCATCGGATTGTCTCCTCTGGGTAGGCCCGGCGAAGTCGGGCGAGTCCACGGTGGACGTCTGCTTTCACGGTGCCTACGGGGCGATCGAGTGCCGCAGCGATGTCGTCATAGGTCAGGTCGAGGACGTGTCGGAGGACGACGGCGGCGCGTTGGGGAAACGGCAGGTCCAGGAGTGCACTTTGAAGGATGGCTCCAATCTCAGACAATGCCGCGTCTTCGGTGCCGGCGTCGGTTGCCGCCACTTCGAGAGTTCCGAGAGGCGCCGTCGGCTTTCGAGCTCGGGATCTGAGTCGATTGCGACACAGGTTGGCGGCGATGGTCCAGGTCCAGCCGCGAACCTTCAGGTTTCGAATCCGCTCCCCCGAGTATCCCCGGAGGGCGGCGTACGCACGGGAATAGGTCTCCTGCATCACGTCCTCGGCATCGCGACGATCTCCGAGCATTCGAAGGGAGCCGCTGAAGATGCCGTCGGCGGTGGCGTTGACGTATGCCGTAAACGTTCCATCGAGGTCGGCCGCCAGATCGCCGGCGAGCGTAGAAAGGTCGGGTCTCGTCATCGTTGTAGTCATCGTTTACCAGAACCCCGCGTCGTGTGTCGGCGTTGCACTGCTGCAGAGATCCTCTGCTCGCCAGAAAGACTTCGGCGTCGCTACCGTCCGCCACATGGCTGGCTGTTGCGACTCCTCGGGTTACTCCGGGGTATTCGACGAGAAGATGGCGGCGCGCAACGCCCGCTCCTTCCTCGACAAGGGACTCGACTCGACCGCCAGACCGATGGTGGAGGCGGTGCGGGGTAGAGGACTGGACGGATCGACTGTGCTCGAAGTGGGCGCCGGCGTGGGCGGTGCTCTGGCAACAATGCTCGAGTCTGGAGCGAAGAGTGCGGTGGGTATTGACATCTCTCCCAACTATGAGGAGGCAGCTCTTTCGCTCATGAGGAAGAGAGGGCATGAGGAGCAGGTCGCATGGCACATCGGCGACTTCGTCGCCATGTCCGGGTCACTCGATCCGGCCGATGTGGTGTTCCTGAACCGAGTCGTGTGCTGCTACCCGGACATGGAAGCCATGGTGGATGCCGCCACAGGCAGCACCAGAAGCCTGCTGGCAATGGCGTATCCCCGGAAGCGGTGGTCGACACGGATCGGTCTCGGCCTGATCAACGCCGGAGCGCGGATAAGGCGCAATACCTTCCGAGTGTTCGTGCACGACCCCGAGTCGATCAGGCGCCGAGTCGAGTCCGCCGGCTTCGAGGAAGCGGCGTCGGGCACCACCGCCTTCTGGCATTGGAAGGTGTGGGGGAGAGTTAGCCCTTAGTCCTGAGCACGAGACGTGGCATGGTCAAGCCTGGCGTGGCTCCAGCACGAATACCGGGATCTGCCGGGGACTCGCCGAATCTCTGTAGTCGGCGAAGGCCGACCAACCCTCCTCCTGCTTGGACCAGATCGCGTCTCGCTCTTCGGTTGCGGCGACTCGCGCTCTAACTGCGATCGTGTCGGTGCCGACTTCGATTTGGATGTCGGGATTGGCGACGAGGTTGTAGTACCAATCGGGGTTGTCCGGGGCTCCCGATTTCGAGGCGAAGACGGCATACCCGCCGTCAACCGGCCGGTAGGTGAGTGGATTGACTCGCTCGGTCCCTGTCTTGGCTCCCTTGTGATGCAGCAGGAGCATCGGCCGGCCCTCGAAATGGCCTCCGACTTTGCCTTCATTTCCCCTGAACTCATCAATGATGTTGGCGTTCCAGTCGCTCACAGTGTCCCCTCCGTGATTCGTGCTGCGGCATAGAACGCTCGGCGAACCGAAATTGTTCCGACATCTGGAGTATGACTCCCCCCACCAATCGGCCTCCGTATCTAGCTCCGGCACTTCGGGTCCTACTCGGCCCCGAAGTGCCTCCGCATGATCGAGCCGCCTCCGGCGGCGCTGTCTAGTACCGATTGACTCCCCCCAAAGGGGAGAGTGATCCAACCACCGGACTAGTGATTAGATCCTCCCCCTCCTCTCCAGATAACCCTGCCACACCAAATACGCCGCGGCGGTCCGCTTCGGGGCCCACTGTTCGGCGGCGGTACGGAGCTCGGACTCCGACGGTCGGTTCGGGGCGTTCGCCAACTCCTGGTAGCCGATTCGTAATGCCAGGTCCCCGGCGGGGAACACGTCTCGCCGGCCGAGGCAAAACAGCAAATAGCACTCGGCGGTCCATCGACCGATCCCCCGCACGGACATGAGTGACTCGACCACTTCGGGGTCCGGCAGATTGCTGAGTCGATCCACCGAATATCCGTCCAATTCCGCCTTCGCCAGGCCCTTCGCATACTGAGCCTTCATCCTGGTAAATCCGCAACGTCTCATCGTTTCGTCGTCGAGTGACAAGATCGAGTCCGGAGTCACCGAACCGGAGGCTTTCTCCAGATTGGCGTACATGGCGTCGGCCGCCTCGATCGAGACCTGTTGTCCAAGAATCAGGTGGACCAGGGGGCCGAAGCCTGGACCCCACACTTCGATGCCGAGGTCTCCCGAATCGAGGCCGGCGAATCCTGCATCGTGGGCGACGAGGTATGCCGCGTCTTTCCTGATGAGGTCTGGATTCACGAGGATGTGAAACCAAACCAGAGGTCGGTGATTTCCACGATCTGCGAGTTGGGGAGGGCGGAGAGGATCAACTCGTGCTGGGCCTCGAGCAGATTCTGGGTGGTTTCCCGCACCGCCTCCAGGTTGTCGATGATGGCTGTGTAGATGAGCGGATCCGACCCGGTCGCATCCGCCTCGAACTCGGCCCAGGCTTTGGTGGCGGCGGGGAAGTATTCGAGCAGAACCTCATGGATTCGGACATAGGCGGTACCCGGGTCGAGAACGCTGATCCGGGCGGCGGTGGCGCTCAAGACCCTCGCCGCGTCACTCTGAAGAGTTCCCAGCACCCTGCCGCGGATGACGTCACCGAATGTCTCGGGGACACGAAAAACAGGACGGAAGGAGGCGATGAACCGTCGCAGTTCGAATGCGAGACTGGCTTCGTAACCTTCGCGCCCGCCGGGGTCACACAGGTCGCGTCCGATGTGGGGAGTCAGTGGTATGCACGTACTGGTGGGGAGGGCGACGGCGAGGGCACCGACGGCGACTTCGACGATGATGGCCGCAATCGCGACTCCGGCGGGATCTTCGGTGGCTATGGCGAGATCGAGGCGCTCGCTGGCGAGCAACATCTCGGCGAGGAAATCCACATACCGGTCCAACTCGGCCTTGGTCCCGGGAGGTGCCTCGACCCGACCGGCCTTGTCGTGCAGGATTGCAAACGACCCGGGGAGCCTGAGGTCCAGAAGGTGCTCATACAGCTGGGTGCGGTTGTCGTAGGGCTGACTCAGCGCATCGAATAGATCGGCGACCGCCCGGTTGACCTCGATCGTGATGCCCTCGATCTCCTTCACCAATGACAGAGTTTGGGTCTGGGTGTTGGACGTGCACGCCCCGACGACGAGCAGGAGAGCCGCGACCAGAGCGATTCGAGGACGCACGAGAACGAGGCTACGCGATCGAGGGTTTGGCATCTTCGACGACTGCGCGGCGCCAGCCTCGTACCGAGTTGATCAGCGCCACGTCGGTGGCGGTTCGCAATGTGGCGAGCGGAATCGGTGCTATCTCGAGTGCCTTCGCCTCCAGCAACTCGGCGCGATAGACGCCGGGTAGACATCCAGATTCCAACGGTGGTGTCACCCATCGGGACCCGATCAGCACTGCGACGTTGGCAACGGTGCTCTCGGTGACGTGACCATC
>JAZGIX010000229.1:0-15367 GCA_036482315.1 Acidimicrobiia bacterium
TCTGCTCCCAATCTCCGGGGTTCATCAGCAGGAGGTCGGTATCGAAGACGACCTGGTGGGGCTCGCCGGCTTCGTTCAGTGAACGGAGTGTTGCCTCACGGAGCCTCTCCGGTCTGCCGGTGAGCAAACCGACGGTTGCATTTGGTTGTAGCTGGAACCATCGGATCATCGGCAGGACCCCACGGAACGGGCGGTGAGATTTCAGCATCATGTCTTCTCGCCAGCGATGATCCAAATACCAATCCATCACCTTCTGACGGGTCGGATCCGGTATGTGTAGCCGTTCCAGCAGCTGCTCGACATGGTTCTCATGCACGCTTATGTCGGAGGGGTTGAGGCGTGTGAAATGCCCGGTTCCATGTGCCTGGTCATACGCCTGTAGAACGGACATCACCAGGTATCGCATGTCCATGATCGTGCCGTCGATATCGGAGACCAGCATCAGTTTGTCGCCGGGGTACTGGTCGCATGCCGTGTGGTACGCCTCAGCGAGGGCGTTCATCCACGTCATGAGCCGTCGATCCTTGCTTGAGAGGTCGCACGCGGGACGAGAGGCAGCATGCGGTCGGGCCAGTTGGTGGTGAGCGAAGCAACGCCGGCGTTCATCAGGTGGAGAAACCGGGCCTCATCGTCGATCGTGAACGCCCAGACGCCTATTCCGGCTTCTCGCGCCTGCTCCACCAGATCGACATCGACCAACGGGTGGGGCACGTTGATCGCCACTGCTCCGAGGTCGACTGCAAGGTCGATGCTCCGGCGCGCCACCGCAGGAGCCTCAGCAGGGTCGATCTCTCGCAACAAGTCGTCCAGGTTGAAGAGGGTGGAGATGCCGCTGGCAATTTCTCCAACGGTCTTGACACAGTCCGCGGTGCAGCCGCTGATGACGACGTTTGAGGATGAGTCCGCCTCGATGACCGCCAAGACGGTCGGCACCGCGGCTTCGGGCACCTTGATGTCGAGATTCAACGCAACGCGGCCCCGAGTCGAGTCGAGTACTTCATCTAGAGCCTGCACGGTCTGATCGGCGAATTGCGGGCCACGCCAGCTGCCGGCGTCCAGGGATCTGAGCTCATTCCAGGTGAATTCCGCCACCGGGCCCATGCCGGAAGTGGTTCCGTCGACCCGGCTGCTGTGCATGAGGATCGGGACGCCGTCCCCGGTCAGCCTGATGTCGACTTCGACCATGTCTACGCCCAGCCCGATCGCGCTCTCGATGGCGACCAGGGTGTTTTCCGGCAGCGGTCCTGAGTTGCCTCGATGGGCAATGACCTGTGTCCAAGGAGGTGTCTGGTACGGCATGCGTTGCTAGCGGGTACCTTCGCTCTGATGCGCCTGAGAATTGCGGCGAAGAGTGTTGCACAAGACCACGGAAAAGGCCCCTCGCTCACTCATGACTGCCTCTCCCTTGTGGGTCGAGTCGGCACCGGACATTCGGAACGGCAATGTCACTGGCTGGACTGTGACCCGGTCTTCCGCATCTGAAAACGTGTTTGGATCACAGTAGTGTGAGCGTTCACATCGTATCAACTGGGACGATTCCCGGCGATGACAGCAGGGACGGATTGATGAAGGGAAGGCCAGGTCGGGTCGACCGGCCAACGATCATCGACGTGGCCAGGGAAGCCGACGTCTCGCGTCAGACCGTTTCTCGCGTTGTGACGAACCATCCGAGGGTGGCCCCGGCGACTCGATTGCGAGTCGAAGAAGCCATCGCCACACTCGGATATCGACCGAACCGAATGGCGAGGGCTCTCGTCACTCGCACCTCGCTCACCTTCGGGTTTGCCGCCATCGACATGCGAGATCTGCACTTTGGCGACACGTGTCTCGGCATGCAGGTCGCTGCTCGGGAACACGGCTATTTCCTGGTGGTGACCGAACTCGATTTCGACGACGACCGGGGGATGGGCACACTCGAAACGCTTCTGACCCTGGGGGTCGATGGCGTGGCCCTCTTTCCCTCCTTGTTGTCAGATGCGGATATCGAACAGTTCGCCGCCACCTGTGGGTGTCCGGTCGTCATGATCGGCAGGGAATCCAAGATCCCCAACGTCGTGTCCATCGCAATGGACGAGAACGCTGCGGCCGCCCTGATCGTGGACCATTTGGTTGATAGAGGCAAGATGAGAATTGGCATCCTCATGAACGAGATGTTTCCCGAGGTGGTCCACCAGCGATATGTCGCGTTACGGCAGGCTATAGGCAGCGGGACCGGCGTCGCCCTAGACGTCGAGGCGGGGTATCCCAAGATCGCTGAAGGTCGGATCGCTGCCACGACTCTCCTCCAGAGGTCTCCGGACCTCGATGCCTTGATTGGATTCAACGACACCATGGCGATGGGTGCCTTGCTGGCATGCGACGATCTGGAGCTGCGGGTCCCCCAGGACGTAGCCATCGTCGGCTACGACGGCATCCCCTTCGGTGCGCTCACCAACCCGCCGTTGACGACGATTGTCCAGGACAGTATCGGCATGGCCGATGCCGCGTTCAGAGCCCTTCTCTCCGGTCTGGAGGATGGCCCACCGCCAGAAGGTGAAGTCATGTTGTGGGAGCCCGAGTTGCTGATCCGCGGATCGTCCTGAGGTTCGGACGACCACTCGGCAGCGGGCCGGGGTTCTAGTCCCGACCCAGAGCCCGCAAGGTTCGGGTCTTGATGCGTCGCTCCTGGTCCTGAGCAGCCTGCCGTGCCGCCTCTTCGAGAGACTGCTGTCCCTGTTGGGGGTCGCGTTTTCTGCGGCGTTGCAGAATCCACAGGAAGATATCGCCCTCGGTCGAGCCGGCTTCCAGGTCGAGCAGCTTCTCCCACCTGATCGACTCAACGGCCGGCAGGTAGACCCGGTCATACCAATCAGCCGCTATCTCATGTGGTGGCAGCACCTTGCCTTGCTCGATCATCAGGTCGTAGCCGTGCGCCTTTACGATGTCGAGCAGCTCGGCAAATCCATGCGGATGACTGAAATCGATGCGGGCCATCGGTCGGGACCGCTCGAGTCCGCTTTCCAGCATGAAGCGTCTGGCCTGCTCGAGGTACATGATCTTCTCGAAATCGATGTCCTGGTTGATCTCCATGTCGGTGTGAATCTCGGTGACCTCGGCGTCGATGAACTCGGCGCGTTTCTGTTTGGCGAGAGCGACCCTGTGGTTGCCGTCGATCACGAAGAAGACATCGTTGACCTTGTACACCGAGATGGGAGGAAACCCAAGCGACGGGAAGGCTCGTTCGAGCCTCTCCCAGCGCTCTCTGGTTTGGGGTGATCTGGGCAGGAAGTCACGGTCGAAATCGTCGGACCGATCGACCGTTCCGACGATCTTGTCGACTTCGATGGTGTGCAGACCGGTGTAGGCCTGCTGGAAGAGGTGGAGTCGGGTGCGCAGGTCGTTGAAGGACGGCAGCGGAGCCGGCCCGGAGCCGCCCACGACCCTGGCCAGCCGGCGATACTTCTCTTTGCGGTGGGCTTTGGAGAACGATGATGAATATGTCACTCGATCTCCAGAAGCCGGTAGGGAACCACGTTTACGATGCGCGTGCTGCCGATGATGCGGTCGGGTCGCGGCCTCCCGTGCGGGTGAATGTGACCGTGAAGCATGAGCTGTGGCTCGAGCCGACCAATGAGCCTGTGGAAGGCGGAAAACCCACGGTGGGGCCTGTCGTCTCCATCGCCGCAATCCAGTGGGGGTGAATGGGCGATCACAATGTCTACGGGCTTTCCGTCCCTCCAGCGGCGAAACCGTGTTCGGCGCGTCAGTCGGCGCACCCGACCTCGCATCTCAGCCTGAGTGTATTGGTTGTAGCCATCGTTGTATCGAATCGAACCCCCCAGCCCTGCGATCCGCACACCGGCCTCGTCCTTCCACCGATCCTCCAGGTTGACGCAACCCACCGCGCGGGGCGGTGAAGGCGCAGAGTGTTCGGCGGGCAGGTAGGCGGAAACGCGGTGTGGCCGAAGTGACGGGTCGTGATTGCCGTGGACATACAGCAGTGGTACCTCAGCCGCCGCTCTCAGATGCTCGAGGTACTCGAACGGCAGGTCTCCGCAGCCCAGAATGAGATCAGGACGAAGTTCCTTCAACCTTGGTCCATACAAGGATTGGTGGACCTCGTCAGCGACTGCGAGGATCCTGGTCATCGTGAAATCACCCTTCGGAAGGCATTGGGTCGATTCACGGTCCGCTCGCCTGCTCGGGGCGGAGGCACCCGTCCAGCGCATCCGAGGCCAGATCCCAGAGAGCAGAAGCGCTTCCGCGGTTTGCGGCCAGCATCGGCTTGCTCGTGACCAGTGATCCGTCGCGCATGAAGCTGGTCGACCAGCCTCCCGACTCGCGTACCAGGACCTCGCCGGCGAGCGCATCCCAAGCCCGGAGGTCCGATTCGTAGAACCCGACCAAGCGTCCCGCCGCAACGTAGGCAAGTCCGAGAGCAGCCGATCCAGAGTTGTAGAACAAGCCGCCCACCGCGAAAAGCCTTCGGAGAAATGTCAGAGTTGGCGCGTCTGGTGCGTTGCGCGGATGTCCCACTCCGACCAGGCCGTCGGTGATGCCCTTAGCGGGAACAGAGGTCTGGTGACCGTTGATGGCAAACCCATGGCCGTCCAATGCCGAGAAGGTCTCGGCTCCAGTGGGGTCGTGCACCACCCCCAAGAACGGATGGCCCTGCCCGTCGACACAGGCAATCGACACACACCAGCTGGGCAAACCAGAGACGAAACAGGTGGTGCCGTCGATGGGATCTACGACCCATGTGGCGTGTCCTACCCCGATGGCAGGCGGTTGGTCGGCTCCTTCCTCTCCGAGGAAGTTGTCATCCGGGAAGAACTCGGTGATCCGGTTCCTTATCAGACGTTCGGTCGCCAGGTCTGCTTCGGTCACCCAGTCGAGGACGCCTTTCGATCGGACCTCCAGATCATCTTGCCCGCGATACGACGTTGCCAGCTGCCCGGCTTCGACGGCCAGATCCTCGGCAAATTCGCGTCGCTCGACACCGTCGATGACCATGACTGTGGTGCTCCTGACTTCGGCGTCTAGCGGTGTTTGGTGCAGTTGATGCGACGTGCCACTAGTTCACACCGTCGGGTAGGCACCGACCGTTTCGTGCAGTGGGCTCTTGTAGGTGATCTGGGACACGTTGCTTGCTCCTTGGCGTGGTTCATTGCTGCTGCTTCGGTGGTGTCGAATGGTGGTGGGGCGGTGGGCCGGTCGATTCACGCACGACCAGCTTTGGCGGGAGGACGACGTGGCTGGCGGGCACGTGGCCCCGGCCGATCTTTCGCAGGATCAGACCGGCCGCCATGCGCCCCATGTCGTGCCGGGGCTGGTCCACGGTCGTCAGCCCGAGACGGTGGTTGGCGGCCAGGGCAATGTTGTCGTAGCCGACCACCGAGATGTCGCCGGGGACGGCGAGCCCTTCGGCGTCGAGCACCTCGAGCGCACCGTTGGCAGCAAGGTCGTTGGCGACGAAGACGGCAGTCGGTCGAGTGCCGCCCAGCAGGAGGCCCCGCATCCCGATGCTTCCACCCTCTTCGGTGAAGCCGCCCTTGACCGATCGGATCTCGCTCTCCAACCCGTGCCGCTCCATCGAACGGGCGTAACCGGTTTGGCGTGGTCTGGCACCGGCTCCGACGCCGCCGTCGATATGCGCGATGCGGCGGTGTCCGAGTTCCACCAGATGGTCTACGACCATCCGGGCCCCGCGGCGGTCGTCGTTGGTGACACTGTCGACTGTCGCCGTTCTCATTGCCTTGCCGACGACGACCGTCGGCACTGATTGTGACGCCTCGATGGCGCACTCCCGGCGGACCACAGGTGAAACCAGAATCAGACCGTCCACCCGCATCTCGAGCAGAGTTGCGGTAGCAAGGCGCTCGCGCTCTGGTTCCCGGTTGCCGGTGGTCAGGATGGCGCGATAACCGGCTTCCGTGACCGCCGTGTCGATGCCGTCGATCACGTCGGCGAAGAACGGATTGTGGAGATTCGACACCATCACGCCTATCACATGTGACCGTTGCCGAACCATGGTGCGTGCCGCAGCATTGGGGCGATATCCCAGTTTCTTTGCCGCCTCCAGCACCGCCATCCTGCTCGACGGACTGACGCTGCCGGAACCCCTCATGACGAGAGAAACCAGTGATTTCGATACGCCGGCCTCCTCGGCGACGTCGAGGATGGTTGGGTGTCTCATTCGACAACCGTCCGAGCTGAGCCGTGCGAGAACACCGCGGCCTTGCTTGACGGAAACGAAGCCGCAAAGGTCTTGCCCACGTATCGGATCACGTCGAGTCCACGCTTACGGCTTGCTCCAGGTCCCGAGGCGCTGGTGCTTGCGCTCTGCGTCCAATTCGGCGCGGGCCACCAGGACCTGGTCGCGATCGGACACTTCGGGAACGCCTACCTCCCACCAGGACCCCCCCTCGGTCCATTGGTACGGATGGGTGTCGATCACGATGACGTAACTGCGGTCTGCGGCCTTGGCTCTGCGGAAAGCTGCCTGCAGCTCCTCGATGCTGGCGACTCTCTCTGCAAGGGCTCCCATCGATTCGGAATGCTTTACGAAATCGACCCGGGTGTCGTCGACCCTCTTCGTGTGCTGCAGAAGGTTGTTGAATTCCTCTCCTCCCGTGTTCACCTGAAGCCGATTGATTACCGCGAAGCCGCCGTTGTCGCACACGATGAATATGACTTTGTGGCCGGTTGCAACGGTCGAATGGATGTCTGAGTTCATCATCAGGTATGAACCATCACCAACCCACGAGATCACGTCCCGATCGGGTAGTGCCATCTTCGCTCCCCACGCACCAGGGATTTCATATCCCATGCATGAATAGCCGTATTCAATGTCGATGGAGCCGACTGATTTCGTCTCCCAACCCATGTTGATCTCGCCCGGAAGCCCTCCGGCGGCAGCCACCTGATAGTCGTCGTCATCGACGACGTCGTTGATCGCCCGGATTACCTGGGCATATGTTGGAGGGTCGAAGTCGCCGCCGACGTAGTCGTCGAGGTAGCCACGCCACCCGCTCCGCTCGTTGGCGGCGTGATCAAGCCACCCGGCCGGGGAGCGATAGTCGCCGAGCACCCGGTCGAGGGCCTCGAGCGAAATTCGAGCGTCGCCGACGACCGATATGGCGTGGTGTTTGGTGGCATCAAACCGTGCGACATTGATCGACACCAGCTTCATTCGCGGGTTCCTGAAGACAGACCACGATCCGGTCGTAAAGTCCTGGAGTCGGGTTCCGACCGCTACGACCACGTCGGCATCCGCCGCCAGTGCATTGGCCGAGGTGCTGCCGGTTACCCCGATCGGACCGGCGAAGTTCGGGTGATCGTGGACCAGGGTGGCCTTACCGGCCACTGTTTCTGCCACAGGTATCCCCCTGGCGACCGCAAAGGCGGTGAACTCGGCCACCGCCTCGGAGTAGTGGACACCGCCTCCGGCGATGAGCAACGGCTTGTCTGCTGCTCCGAGCACGGCAGCGGCTGCTGCGATTTCGCGGGCATCGGGGCCGGGTCGGCGTATCGAGTGCAGGGTGGTTTCGAAGAATCGCACAGGAAAGCCGTAGGCCTCGGCTGCAATGTCCTGCGGCAACCCGAAAAATGCCGGACCACATTCGGCCGGGTCGAGCATGATCGCGAGCGCCTGGGGCAGGGACTGGATGATCTGTTCGGGGCGGGTGATACGGTCCCAGAAGCGGGTGACTGCCCGAAACGCGTCGCTCACCGTTGTCGAGGGACTTCCGAAGTGCTCGACCTGCTGCAGTACCGGATCCACGATGCGGTGTTGGAAGGTATCGCCGCTGATCAGTAGGAGAGGTAGCCGGTTGGCATGAGCGACCGCCGCTGCCGTCACCATATTGGTCGACCCAGGTCCCACCGACGAGGTGGCGACCATGATTTGGCGCCGACGCTTCGCCTTGGCGAAGGCGACCGCAGCGAGCGCCATGGATTGCTCGTTGTGACCCCGCCAGGTCGGCAACTCGTCCTGGACTTTGGAAAGTGCCTCGGCGAGAGACACCACATTGCCGTGACCGAATATCCCGAACACACCGGGAAAGAGGGGGACATCCAGACCGTCGATCTCGGTCCGTTGCGCCACCAGCCAGCGCACAATCGCTTGCCCGGTGGTGAGTCGCACTGTGTCCATCATCACTCCTCGGTCATGAGCCACGTACGGCCCTCAGCGAAACATGCACCCTTGGCCCCCTTGATCGGCAGACCAGTGCTGCTCCCATCGACGTGACTGCCACGGTCGGATGATCGCGGTCTCGATGCTTGCTCCCTCAAGGACGGATTCCTGTCTTGACATCGAAGTGAGGCCGAGCATACTTTCCTTGGTTGGAACGTTCCAACCAGTTCGACTCGTCAGATTTGAAGGAGGTGGCGGGTGAGAGTGGGTGTCGTCGGTGCGGGGCGTATCGGTGCGATTCATGCCGAAAACCTGAGTCGTCACCCAGACGTGTCTTCGATCGTCGTGACCGACGCCGTGCCCGCCCAATCAGAGCGCATCGCGGCAGCCTGGGGCGCCGAATCCGTGTCGGATGTAGAAGCGATCCTCGAATCGGCCGATGCAGTGGTGATCTGCACGCCTGCCGACACGCATGTGGATCTGATCGAGCTCGCCGTCAAGCACGGGGTGCCTGCATTGTGCGAGAAGCCACTTGCAATGAGCCTTGCTGCGGCCGACCGGGCGGTGGCGGTTGTGTCGCAGGGCGATACCCCGGTCCAAATCGGGTTCAACCGCCGATTCGATCCGGGCTATCGCAGAGCGCGCGATGCGGTCGCCGACGGCAGTCTCGGAATCGTCACGCTGATTGTTGGACAACATCACGATTACGAACTGCCTACCGAGGACTACATCGCACGTTCAGGTGGCGAGTTCCGAGATCAATTGGTCCACGACTTCGACATTCTTCGCTTCGTGACCGGTCGGGAGGTCGTCCGCGTCCATGCGGCCGGCGCCACCAAGGGGTTCGAGTGGTTCGGTGAGTTCGACGACTATGCCCAGACCGCGGTGACGCTGTGGCTCGACGACGGCACGCTGGCGGTGTTGTGCGGTTCGCGCCAGGATCCCGTCGGGTACGACGTCCGCATGGAGGTCTTCGGGACCAAGGATTCTGTGGCCGTGGGTCTCGATTCTCGCACTCCTCTTCGGTCGCTCGAGTCGGGTGTATCCCCACCCACCGATCCATACACGGAGTGGATTCCGCGTTTCGGTCGAACCTATGCCCTCGAAATGGATGCGTTCCTCGCCATGGTTCGAAACGGTGAGTCGAACGGATGCACCGTGACCGACGCTCGAGCCGCTTTGGTGATCGCCGAGGCATGCTCAGTATCGGCCAGAGAGGGCCGCATTGTCACTTTGGAAGAGGTGGCATGACCTTCCTGGATCGCGTCGCCGGCGCCCCGATTACCTGGGGGGTGGATGGATCTCCCGGCTGGGGCCACCTGATGGACCGTGAGCGGGTTCTGGCCGAGATGCACCAGATCGGCTTGTCGGCGACTGAGCTTGGTCCGGACGGTTATCTGCCTGAAGAGGTTGAGGAGTTGCGACTCCTGCTGGATCGGTTCGAGTTGACACTTGTGGGTGGCTTCATACCGGCGGTTCTCTATCGACCTGAGCTGGTTTCGGAGAACCTGTCATACATAGATCGCGCGGCGGCGACCCTCGCCGGCACGGGTGCCCCGGTCATGGTTCTCGGGCCCGACTCGCATCATCCCGGCTACGACCAAGAGATCGAGTTGACCGACGACGAATGGGTCACCTTCTTGGCCAGTCTCGATCGCACGATCTGGATCGCGGCCGGACATGGGTTGAAGACTGCGCTCCATCCCCACTGGGGCATGGCGATCGTGCGTCAGCCTGACGTCGAGCGTGTACTCGACCAATCCCGGGTGGATCTGTGTATCGACACCGGGCATCTGGCTCTGGCCGGGGCCGATCCGGTGGGTATCGCGAAGGCTGCGGCCGGTCGGGTGTCTCACGTGCACCTCAAGGATCTGGACGAGAATCTGGCGCGCCGGGTCCGTTCCGGCGACCTTGCTTTTCGTCAGGCAGTGATCGAAGGCCTCTTCCTTCCACTCGGCGACGGCAGCCTCGACATCGAGGGATTCATCGTCGTGCTCGAAGCCGACGGTTACCAGGGCTGGTACGTCATCGAGCAGGATGTCGTGTTGGACGAGGAGCCGGAGCCGGGTCGAGGCCCAATGACAGCTGCTGCACGGAGCTTTGAGTTCTTGGACGACGTTGCGAGCATCCTGTGATTTCTGCCAAGAGGCCATTCGGAGGCAGCGGCAGGGTGCACGATGTCTCATTCGGTTGCGGCGGGTTGTTGGTGGTCGTTGGAGGCTCCCTTTCGTGACGGAGGACACCTTTGAAGTCCTGACTCTCGGCCGAGTCGGCGTCGACCTGTATCCGCCCGAGATCGGGTTGCCGTTATCGCAGGTCAAGTCGTTCGACAAGTTCCTCGGCGGAAGTCCGACGAACGTGGCGGTGGCCGCGTCACGCTACGGCCATTCGAGCGCGGTGATCACTCGCGTCGGCGATGACGGGTTCGGTGAGTATGTGCGCGTCGCCCTACGCGGCTTCGGGGTGGACGACAGATACGTCGGCACCGACCCGGTGCTGCGAACCCCGCTGGTGTTCCCCGAGATCTACCCGCCCGATCACTTCCCGCTCCTCTTCTACCGGGAGCCGAAAGCACCGGATATGAACATCGCGGTCGACGCTCTCGACTTCGACGCCATTCGCCTCGCTGAGATCTTTTGGACCACCGGCACCGGGTTGTCAGATGAGCCGAGCCGGTCGGCCACGTTTGCGGCTTTGGAAGAGCGGGGACGCAAGGAGCACACCATCCACGACCTCGACTATCGACCGAGTTTTTGGTCTTCGCCCCAGGACGCGGGGAGGTATCAACGATTCGCCTTGGATCACGCCACGGTGGCCGTCGGCAACCAAGAGGAATGTGCCATCGTCGTCGGATCCGGCACGCCCGAGCAACAAGCGACACGGCTGCTCGACCTGGGACTCGAACTCGCAGTCATCAAGCTGGGTCCGGCCGGAGTCCTAATAGCCTGGCCTGGCAACACCGAGCGGGTAGCTCCACTTGACGTCGACGTAGTCAACGGGTTGGGCGCCGGGGATGCGTTCGGTGGTGCCTTATGCCACGGATTGCTGCTCGGTTGGGATCCTGTCGCGATCGTGCACTTCGCCAACGCGGCCGGCGCCTTCGTGGCGGCTCGACTGGCCTGTGCGGATGCGATGCCGAATGAGCAACAAGTGCGAGAATTGATGAATGATGCTCCATGAAGTCTCGACATCTGCGGCTGGCATTCAGGGGCGCCGGGATCCCTCTCGGGTTATCGTTGATGCCGGTCGAACTGTTGTCGCAGATCTGTTCGCAGCAACCCGCCAGATCGTTGCCGTGGCACCGGCGCGCCGCAATACCAGCGTCACGGAGACGGTCGGTGGTGGCGACCTGTCCCCGGCCAGACGCGTGACCGATTCACCAGATGGAGGACGATATGTCTAGGCGGTTCTATCCGGCGGAGTCGGTCGGCAACGGGGTGACCACGGTAGACATCGACCCAACGCGGGCAGGATGGCGGTACGCCGGCCTGCGTGTCTTGAGCCTGGCAGCCGACACGACTCATGAGTTCACGACGGGGAGCACCGAGGTAGCGATCCTTCCGCTCTCCGGTGGCGTGAACGTCGAAGTGGAGTCGTATTCGCTTCGTCTCGAGGGGAGGGCCGGTGTCTTCGCCGCTGTGACGGATTTCGCCTACGTGCCGATCGACGCCGATGTCCGGCTGACGACGCAAGGCCCGTGCGAGGTTGCTCTCTGCGCGGCGGAGGCCGGCCGACGGATCGACCCGTATCGGGTAGCGGCGCAGGACGTTCGGGTCGAGGTCTGGGGAGGAGGCGCCGGGACCCGTCAGATCAACAACTTTCTCAGCGCGGATGTGGCCGACGCCGACAAGCTCATCGCGGTTGAGGTGCTGACTCCTGAGGGAGGTTGGTCGTCATATCCGCCGCACAAGCACGACCAGACGAGCGAGACCGAGGTCGAACTCGAGGAGATCTACTACTTCCGCATCGACGGCGAGGATGGATTTGGCTTTTTCAGCTGTTTTACCGACGACGGCGAGATCGACGACACGCTGACGGTGCGCCACGGCGACGTGTACCTGGTACCGCGGGGCTTTCACGGCCCGGCGGCAGCCGCTCCGCAGCATCACATGTACTACCTGAACGTAATGGCCGGCCCAGCCGAGGAGAGGGCATGGCGGTTCTGTGATGATCCCCGGCACGCATGGGTCCGCCAAGCACTGGCGCAACTTCCGCCGGATCCGCGTCTCCCAATCACCGGTGCCCTACCTCCATCGCCTACTTGACACCATCCAACGAATGTCTCGTGTCTATGAGCTGAGGAAGTCGCAAGGGTTCCAGCGGGCCCCGTCGCCAACACACCTCAGTCCGGTGATGCCTGACCAGGCTACATTGACCGGTTCTTGAGCGGATTCGCAGCAAACAGCTCAGGTCGCAGGGGATCAGCTGATTCCTTCGATCCGGATCCTGGAGATGCCGTCGTGCGCCTCGAACACATCAGATAGGGTTGCCCGCGCTGCGGCTACCTGTTCGCGACCGGTGCCAAGAACAGCGCCGTCAGCGGGGCAACGTCGAGCACCAATGAGTTGCCGTACCGATGAGCGGCTCGTGGCTGAGTGGACAGTCGTCCCAGCCGGCGATCTCCACCGCCGTACCGTGCCAGATCACTGTTGAGCAGCGTCTGCCACCGGCCCGACACCGGGACTCCGAGTCGATATCGGCGCCGTCGTCGGCGCGACCGGTTGGCAACGAAGACGATTGGCCGATCGTCTCCGTCGGAGTATCGGATGAACGACAGCATGCCCCGTCTGGCGTCGTCGGTGTCTATCCACTCGAACCCTTCTGGATCGAAATCGAGCCGATGCAGCGCCGGTTCTGCTCCCATCAGACGGTTCAAGTCTCCGACCCATCGCTGCATGCCGCCATGGGGCGCCCACCGGAGCAGGCCCCACTCGAGTTCGCCGTCGTGGTCCCACTCCCTCCATTGGGCAAACTCGCCGCCCATGAAGAGAAGTTTCTTGCCGGGAAGGGCCCATTGGTAGCCGTACAGAAGTCGTAGATCGGCAAACCGCTCCGGGTCCGGACCCGGCATCTTGCCCAGCAGCGACGCCTTCTCGTGGACGACCTCGTCGTGAGACAGTGGCAGCGTGAATTGCTCCGTCTGGGCGTACATCATGCGGAAGGTGATCTCGCCGGAGTGGTCGCCGCGATCGTCAGGGTCACGCTCGAGGTGGTCGAGGGTGTCGTGCATCCATCCCATGTCCCACTTGAGGTCGAATCCGATCCCCCCCATATGGGTCGGACGGGTGACGCCGGGCCACGCGGTCGACTCCTCGGCGATGGTGAGGACACCGGGGAACTCTGTGTGAACCATGTCGTTGACCGACCGGAGAAACTCGTAGGCCTCGACGTTCTCGTTGCCTCCGTACCGGTTGGGAATCCATTCTCCGGGCTTCCTCGAATAGTCGAGGTACAACATCGAGGCGACCGCGTCGACCCGGAGGGCATCGATGTGGAAACGATCCAACCAGTAGTGGGCGCTGGACAGCAGGAAGGAACGGACCTCGCCGCGCTCCAGATCGAAGATAGGACTGTGCCAATCGGGGTGAAAACCCTTGCGCGGGTCGCGGTGTTCGTAGAGAGGTGACCCGTCGAAGCGCGCCAGTGCGTGGGTGTCGGTGGCGAAGTGAGAGGGCACCCAGTCCAGGATCACGCCGACACCGGCGCGGTGGAGGCTGTCGACGGCCGACATCAGATCCTCGGGCGACCCGTACCGAGAGGTCGGCGCGAAGTACCCGGTGCCCTGGTAGCCCCACGAGCCGTAGAAGGGGTGTTCGGCCAGGGGCAGCAGTTCGACGTGGGTGAAGCCGTGCTCTGTCGCATAGTCCGCCAGGCGGCGGCCGAGCTCGCGGTACGAGAGGTGATCCCCGGCCGAGGAGCGTCGCCACGACCCGACGTGAACCTCGTACACCGACATCGGCTGCTCTCGCCCCTGCGACTCACGACGGCGGCGCATCCAGGCGCCGTCGCGCCACCTGAACTGCGACTGCCCCAGGATTGCTTCGACATTGGAAGGATCGACGAAACTCCGGCCGAACGGATCGGCCTTGTCGAGCACGCGGCCACGAGCCGACTCGATCTGCAGGTGGTAGGCCTGCCCCGCTTCGGCGGTCGTGATCCGTCCCCGCCAGATGCCGTCAGATGCTCGTCGAAGGCTCCGGGGCGAGACCTCTCCGACAACCCGCACTCGCTTGGCCCGGGGCGCCCAGACCGCGAATCGGAAGCCGCCGTCGGCGTGCGGATGCGCTCCCAGCCAGTCATGCAGCCGATGGTGGGTACCGGAAGCAAAGGCGGCGGAGTCGAACCGACCCGTCACCGGCCCGACCGCCATATGGTGGCGCTGCGCCCGGCCAGGGATGCCGAATTTGGGCCTGTGGCGCTGCCATCTCCCCAGAGTCGATCGCCCACCACCTGACCGTCGAGCTCGGCCGTTGCAACTCCATCGCCGACATTGACGCAAACGATCACTCCGCCCTGATCGGTGCTGCGTGAGAAGGCGTAGAGGCCCCCGTCAGCCGTCAGCGTCTGGTAATCGCCGTGCCGGAGAGATTCCTCGGAGGAGCGGAGAGCGATGAGGCTGCGAAACGCCTCGAGAAGGCCACGGTCCCACCCGTCGGGCCGGTCCCATGGGAAACCAGCGCGGCAATCCGGATCGGGTCCGCCGAGAACTCCGATCTCGTCGCCGTAGTAGATGCACGGCGCCCCCGGGAATGTGAGCATGAGCACCGCCGCCAGCATTGTCGAATCGGGATCGCCGCCGACCATCGAGCCCACCCGGGCGGTGTCGTGCGAGCCCAGCAGGTTTAGGTTCGCCCGGTGGGTATCCGGAGCGTAGAGATCGAGATGCTCGGCGACCGCTGCGGCGTATCCGGCAGCGTCGAGCGGGGGAGCGAGCGTGAGATTGGTTGGCGCCACGACTTCCTGGTCGATGCGTTCGCCTGCCGCAAAGCGAAGGTTCGCCTCGGTCATCGGGTAGTTCATGGCACCGTCGAATCGGGTCCCATCCTCGATCCAGTCATTGGCCGGACCCCAGATCTCCCCCACCAGGTAGGCCTCCGGATTGATGGCACGCACCCGTTGGCGCATCTCCTCCCAGAATCCCTCGGTGACGATCTCCTCGGGTACGTCGAGTCGCCAACCGTCGATGCCGCGGCGAATCCAGTGCTCGGCAACCTCCATCAGGTACTCCCGCACCGCCGGGTTCTCGGTGTT
>JAZGIX010000230.1:0-4167 GCA_036482315.1 Acidimicrobiia bacterium
GCAACCTGCACCGGGTGCTCGCCGGAGAACCGGCTTCCCGGATGGGGGTCGGCGTGCCGGCGTTCGTAGATCTCGGCCTGATGCGAGTGGCCTCCAACCTCTTCGGAGCCATCGAAACGACCTTTGCCGGAGTGACCCGGCTGCAGCCGCTGGATCTGGCCCGCCGTGCCACCGAAGCGGCTCCGTCGTCGCTGGACGGTCTGTATGCGGCCATCGGCACCACCATCGATGCCGTGATCGAACTCCAAGACGAACACCCGAGAGAGCGACTCGGCCTGTTGATCGCAGCATGCTCGGCGGCCCTCACACCTGCGGCCGGGCATTTGTAGGGGGAGCTTGCAGCGTGCAAATCTAGATGGCAGATGGCAGACACCAGACTTGGATTGGTGATCGACGGCTTCTGATTTCTGACTGGTTACTGGTGACTCTCTTCCCCCAGAATCTCAGGATCGGTACGCTCGCGGGGTGGAGAGAATCACCGTCGACCTACCCAGAGAGTGGCTGTCGGTCGCCGACGTCTGTGAGTACATGGGTGTCTCGGCCTACGTGGTGACCCGCCTCCTGCGCTCCGAGCAACTCCCGGCCGTAAAGATGGGACGTGAATGGCGGGTGGCGCGCGGCGACTTCGAAGACTGGCTGAACGCGCAACGGCTCGCTTCGGCGCTCCGGACCAACACCAGATGACGGTCGCTCCAGATCAAGTCGACGTTCCAGACGTCGACGAATTCGACGCGACCACCCGCTCGTGGCAGGTCGTCGTGTGGAACGATCCGGTCAACCTGATGTCGTACGTCGTGTGGGTCTTGCGCAAGCTCTTCGGCCACCCGGAGGCCGAAGCCACCCGCCTGATGCTGCAAGTCCACCACGAAGGTCGGGCGATAGTTTCCAGTGGCCCCCTCGAGAAGGCGGAACTCGACTGTCATCGGCTGCACCATCACGGGCTGTGGGCGACCCTGGAGAAGACGTGACCGGCCCGTTCGTCGTAACCGACGCAGGGATCCAACTCTCGGTCGGGACGGATGAGCAGGGAGTACTCCGCAGCGTCCCCACTCTCCTCCAGTCCGGGGACGACGCCGGAGGTCGGCTCGACTACACGCCTCATCCCGACGACCCTGCCGCCGATGCCGAATACCGCGAGTTGGTCGGTGACGACCTCGCCCACCTCCGCAGGGAGGACCGCGAATCCTTCAACGATCTCGTTGCCGGGGAGCCGGGAACACCCGAAAACCTCGAAGCCTTCATGCGGGTGATAGGCGAGGTCCGCCTCGTCCTCGCCGGTCGACTCGGAATCGAAGACGACGGGTGGGAAGCTGAAGCGGAAATGCAATCCGACCCGGAGTTGGCTCTGGTGGGCTGGCTGGGATATCTGCAGGATGCAGCAGTAGGAGTGCTCAGCGAGCTGTTCTGAGAGGAAGTCAGACTTCAGACTTCAGACATCAGACATCGCGCTTCTTTCTGACGTTTGAGGTCTGAGATCTGAGATCTTGCTAAACCCCCAGCGCGGTCCTTGCATCTACGCATTCGACACCGAGATAGTCGGCGACTGCTGGGTTGGCGACGGCTCCTCCGGCGACGTTGACGCCGCCGAGTAGTTCGGGACGGCAGTCCACGGCGCCGGCGACCCCGTCGGCCAGCGCCACGACGTACGGAAGTGTTGCGTTGGTGAGGGCGTAGGTAGCGGTGTTGGGGACCGCTCCGGGAATGTTGCCGACGGCGTAATGCATGACACCGTGCATCTCATAAACCGGATCGCTGTGCGTGGTCTCGCGGGCTGTGGCGATACAGCCACCCTGATCGATCGAGATGTCCACCACAACGCTGCCGGGGCGCATCGCTTGGACGAGTTCCTCGTCGACGATCACCGGGGCACGAGCACCCGGAATGAGGACCGCCCCCACCACCATGTCGCAGTCTGCGACGAACTGCTCGACGGCGAACTTCGAAGACGTAACCGTCTTCACGTGGCCCCACTGCAACTCATCCAGATGGCGAAGCGGATTCACGTTGAGGTCGAGCACCGTTACTTCCGCCCCCATTCCGGCGGCGATCATCGCGGCATTGCGGCCCGCCATCCCGGCTCCCAGCACCGTGACCTTGCCGGGTGAGACGCCCGGCACGCCTCCGAGCAGCACGCCGCGGCCGCCCTTGGGCTTCTCGAGGTAATGAGCACCGGCCTGTGCGGCCAGTCGGCCGGCTATCTCGCTCATCGGGGCCAGCAGGGGCAATGCGCCGTTGTCTAATTCGACCGTCTCGTAGGCGATGGCCGTCGCCTTCGATTTGAGCAAGCCGCGTGCCTCTTCGGGATAGGCGGCCAGGTGAAGGTAGGTGAAGAGGAGGTGCCGTTCCTCGAGCATTTCGATCTCGACAGGCTGGGGTTCCTTCACTTTGACGATCATTTCGGCCCCACCAAAGACGTCCGCCGCAATCGGAACGATCTCGCCCCCGACGGCGACATAGGCCTCGTCCTCGACGAACGAACCGGCACCGGCATCCTTCTCCACCAGCACCCGATGCCCGTGGGCCACCAGCTCACGCACCCCGACCGGCGTTATCGCCACCCGGTATTCCTCGGTTTTGATCTCTTTGGGGACACCGACGATCACAAAGAAGCTCCTGTCAGTTCAATCGCGGACTTGCATCTCCGCCCGCGGAGATGGTCACGGGGCCAGCCTACGCAAGCGGGGAGAGATCGCGGTCGTTGAGATGCCCGGAGGAGGTCGGTCACCGCAAACCATCAACTTGGGGCTGGTGCCGCCCGATAGACCAACTATGGCCAAGAAGCGTCGTGTCCATCGGACGCGTCCGCAGCAACGAAGCAGGAGCGGTGGGCGCGTTGCCGCGCTCACCCTCGGAGTGGGCGTGGCAATCATTCTCGTCTTTGCCCTGGTGTTCTCCATCGCGTTCGGCACGCGTTCAATCGCCGGTCACGCCTCGGCCCTCCACAACGCCGACGAGGCACTTCGGGCGGCAACGATCGTTAGGGCACAGGCCGGTCTCGGCACCCATCTCGCAGTTCTCGAGCAGGAATTCGCCTTTGGATCTACCGAAGCCGTCGATCTGTCTCTCTCAGAAGTGCGTCTCGCACTCGACGACCTCGACTCAGCACTGTTTGGACTGTTGAGGGACGTCGACGACCTTCAGGCGTCGGTCACCACCACCGCCAGGGATTGTCGCGCGACGACGATCGAGATCCTCCACGCGCTCGGGGCCGGTGACGTCACCATGGCCCAGCGGATCGCCACCGAAGAACTCGACCTGGCGTTCCGCGGATTCGTTGGCAACCTGGTGGTCGAACGCGATCGCCAAGCAGCTGCGGTGGCGACGGCCAACGCATTGATGGGGCAAATCGGCGACCTGGCACGATTCCTGGTCGCCTTCCTGGTTCCGACGTCGGCAATCGTCCTCTATCGGGAGTTGGCGCGGCGCCAGAGCCGGCAGAAGGAGCTCGAAGTCCGACTGAGCACCGAGAAGGAACTAGGTAAGGCGCGCGACGACTTCGTCGCCAACGCCTCCCATGAGCTGCGAACACCGCTGACGTCGATCCTCGGCTTGGCCTACTTGATCGAGGAGGACGGTGCGGCGGCAGCCAGCCCACTGATCGCAGAGATGGTGGGCCTCATCATCAGCGAGGCGAACGATCTGTCGCGGATGGTGGATGACCTTCTGACCACCGCGCGGCTCGATGCCGGCGCGCTTCATTTCCAACTCGAGAATCTGAGCACAGTCGATGAGATCAAAGAGGTTGTGGACCCACTGGTGCGCTCCGGTGCCGCCATCGCCATTCAAGCCGAGCCCTGCCAGATCAGGTCCGATCGACTGCGACTCCGCCAGGTCATCAGGAATCTGCTGTCCAACGCCCGCAAGTACGGTGGCGCCAACGCCCGCGTCGTCGGAGGTCAGGTATCGGGCTGGTACGAGATCAGGGTTGAAGACGACGGTGACGGAATCCCGGACGAACTCAGCGAGAGGCTTTTCCAGCGATACCTGCACGAGGGCGACATGCCCACCGTGCTCGGGTCGGTGGGGCTCGGTCTATCGATCGTCAGCGCCCTCGCCGAGGGCATGGGTGGCGCCGTTTGGTACGAGCGTAACGAAGGTTGGACCTCGTTCGTCGTCCGAGTCCCACTCGCCACCAGCGACGAGGTTTCGGCCTTCCGGGAGGCGCCC
>JAZGIX010000231.1:0-2296 GCA_036482315.1 Acidimicrobiia bacterium
GACGGCAACGAACTGGCCGCGACTCCGGGAGCCCGAGCCAGGGAGGAGCGCCGCGGCGACCTCACCTTCTACATCGTCGAAATAGACGTCGCCGACATCACGGACGCCGAACAACAGTTGCTGGACAGCGACGATTCGCTGCTCTCCAACCTCGAGATCACCGTAAGCGACGACCTCGTCACCGTCAGCGGCAGCGCTTCTGCCGATGATTCACTTGGCGGGGGCGACACTGAGGGGTTTGACCCCGGATTGCTCGAGGACGCCATCTCGGCGAACGTCTACTTCACGATGCCGGGGTCCATCGTCAGCCACAATGCCGACCGGCAGGATGGCAATACGCTGTTCTGGGAGATTCCGGTGCTCGGTGGAAGCCTCGATATTCGGGCTGAGTCCGACCCGACCGGTACCCCGGCGAGCGGCAGCAGCGACGGGTTCCCCGTGTGGGCATACGGTGTCATCGCCGCGATTCTGCTGGGCGCCCTCTTCTACTTCAGGAAGGGCAAGTCCGGCGGCGGCGAGTCGGCCTCCGATAACGAGCCGGCCTCCGACGACGACGCACCGCCTCCACCACCAGCGGAGTGAGGCTTGTAGTAATCGATCTGATCCCGGCTCTCCTCTCGTGGGAAGGCCGAGATCGTTCGTCTGACCTCGAGATCGCTCCCGACGGGCCCGATGCGATCGCGCATCTCCACGCCCACTACCGCCTGATCGGACTCGCCGATGCCGGAGTATCGAGCCTGGTGATTGCGCGTGCTCTGGACGGGGCCCGAGTCGCCGAGTTCTTCGACAGTATCGGAACCAGCGTGGGATTCGGGCCGACCATTAACCCGAGGGTGGTACGCCGCATCACCCGCATGAGTCGCAGTACCGACCCTGTTGTGTTCGTAACAGCCCGCGAATCCCTGGCACGGATGATGAGCCGCTCTCGGGTCGGAGTGGTGGTCACCGAAAGGTCCGAATTCGGTGGAGTGCCCGAAGCGGTCGCATCGCTCATCTCAGGCAGGGTCAGCCCATGAACACCTGCACGACCATCAACCCGAGCGGCCCCCGGACCACGGCGATTCCGATCGAGTCATAGAAATCGGCTTCGATGTTGGACCGGTGCCCCGGGCTGTTCATCAGTCCTTCGTGCACCTCGGTCACGGTGGCGGCAAGAGCCAGGTTCTCACCGGCAACCGAGAAGCGGATTCCGGCATCACTCACCCGGTCTCCGACATCACCCGTCTTCGGTGAACTGTGAGCGAAGTAGCCGTCCAGGTACATCTCCATCGCATGCCCCACCCCTACCCCGGCAAGGGCGTCGCTCCACACCAACGGGGCCTGCCCGGCCGAAATGCGGGCGGCGTTCACCAGATCGAATATCTCGAACGCGGCTCCACGATCCTCGGCCAAGTCCTCGAAATCGGATTCGCCGATTTGAACGACCGTATCCGGGTCCACGATCACCCGACGCGTCCCGACCACCGCCCGAAGATTGAGCATCGTCTCGATGAGGCGATCGCCGGAAAGTCCGATGAACACCTCCTGAGCCACTCCGTCGGGGTCGGTCAGAGTTCGCGCCACCGCTGAGCTATCAAACGAGTCGGCGACCGCCGGTGGCATGGGAAGCACCACTCCCAGCGTCAGCACCAAGGTGGCAAGAAACACCCCCCAAGCCGCGGCGAGGCCCGCACCACCCGCTCGATTCACCAGGTTGAGCCCCGGAAGCCGAGCGGTCCGCTCGATGGACCGCGTGGCGACCGCCGCACCAATTCCGACTGCAACAAAGACGATGAATCCACCGATGAGCCGGGCCACTTCGTCAGACACATCTGCCATCGCCGCCACGATGGAGCCGAAGGCGGGTCCCAATCTGAAGGCCAGAATCGTGCCAATGACGAGACCAACCAGATCCATCGCTTCGCGCACAAACCCGCGCGTCCAGCCGCGGGCGAGCAAGAGCCCCAAGAAGACGAGGATCACCAGGTCGATCACTGCTACGCCGGTACCCTGGCCGCTCGCGGCTCGCCGGATGGTGCCGGTCGGGGCACCAGTTCGATCCGCATCCGCTTGTTGGCCTTGCCTTTGCTCTCGGTCTTGACGACACGCACCCGTCCGACCTCGCGGGTGTTGGCGACGTGGGTTCCTCCGTCGGCCTGTTTATCGATGATTCCTATCTGTATCACCCTGATTGGATCGACCGATTCCGGGATCAGGTTGACCTTTGTTCTGATGAGGTCGGGGTCGGCCAAGGCGGCGTCTCGAGGCAGAGACAGCACCGTCACATCGTGTTCCTCCGCCAGGGCTTCATTGAGTC
>JAZGIX010000232.1:0-6975 GCA_036482315.1 Acidimicrobiia bacterium
ACGGCCGCCGCATCGTCATCGAAGGAGCCAAGGAAGAAGAGCGGGAGTACCCGATCTCTCGTTATGCCGGCCTCAAGGTGAAAGACGGCGAGACGATCGATCCCGGCACACCGTTGACTGCCGGCCCGCTCGATCCGAAGGAAGTCCTCGAGATCATGGGTGTGCGTGCCACTCAGCAGTACCTCGTAGATGAGGTCCAGCAGGTGTATCGCAGCCAGGGCGTTGAGATTGCCGACAAGCACATCGAGATAATCGTGCGCCAGATGTTGCGCAGGGTGAGGGTGGTCAATCCCGGCGATTCGAGCTACCTGCCGCAGGAGCTGGTTGACGCTCAGGAATTCCGCGAAGTCAACCGGGAGCTTGTGACCGATGGCAAGGCTCCCGCTGAGGCTCGTCCTGAGCTGATGGGGATCACCAAGGCCTCGCTGGCCACAGACTCGTGGCTGTCTGCGGCCTCGTTCCAGGAGACGACACGGGTACTCACCGAAGCCGCGCTTCAGGGCCGCTCTGACTTCCTGCGTGGCCTCAAGGAGAACGTCATCATCGGCAAGCTCATCCCCGCCGGCACCGGTGCCGACATGTACCAGGCCGTGCAGCCCTCGCTGCCCGATGCCACTGTGGTGTCAGCCCTGGGTCTCTTCGGAGATTCGGTACCGGAATCGGAGGCGGAGGCTCTCCCGGCCAACCCGGCCGAGTGGCTCGCCAGTCTTGGAGCCCAGGACGGGGACGCAGAAGAGACCGAAGACGAATAGTTCGATGCTCGCGTGTTGAGCGACCTCACCCCGTCGGAAACGGCGGGGTGAGGCGCGTCTAGCAGGCCGGGGCGGGTTGCTGGTGTGGTCGACGGATCCGGCGTGATCTGGTGCGGTCCCTGTCGAGTCACCAGTACCTGATCTTGTGGGTTGTCGTTGTGTCGGACGGATCTGTCCTGGTCTAGGGCAGGCTGTGTCGAGTAGCCAGTACCGGACCTTGTGGGTCGTTGAGGTGGATGACGCGTCTGGCGTGGTTTCGTCTGGCTACTGGCTACTGGCTACTGGCTACTGGCTTCTGGCTACACGCCCAGATTCTCACCCTCCCTTCATCCTCGCTTCAGCACCGGCTCATCTCCGTGACTCATCATGGGCGGACCCGAGTTAGAGGATCCACTTTGAAACGGATATTGATCGCGCTCCCGGCGCTTGCGCTGGTGGCGACTGCTTGCGGGGGGTCCGAGTCAATCGTCGGCGTTGCCAGCCTCGATGACTCGACAACCACCACCGCTCCGTCTGATGTGGCAGTCGGCGACGAAGCCGTCGAGGTCGAAGAGGCGGCGCTGGCCTTCGCCGAGTGCTTGCGCGAGGAGGGCTTGGATGTTCCAGATCCCGAGTTCGACGGCGAGGGGGGTCTCAACTTCAGCTTTGGCCAGGAGTTTCGTCGGGGGGCCGCCGAAGACGGAGCCGGTGCGGGTCCTAGCGAGGAGTTCCAGGCGGCTCTGGAAGTCTGCGGTGAGTTGCTCGAGGGCCTGGGCCAACGATTTGAGCGTCCTGACGTCACCGAGATCGAGGACGATCTCCTCGCCTTTGCCGAATGCATGAGGGACAACGGTGTCGACATGGCTGATCCCGACCTGTCGGGCGGTGCCGGTGGACCCGGAGGTGCCATCTTCTTCGACTTCGATGTGAGCGATCCGGCCGTTGAGGCCGCGCTCGAGATCTGCCAGAGCGAGTTGGCGTTCGGACGACCGGGCGGCCCCGGCGGGCGCAACAACAATGGAGGTGACAATTGATGAGCAGGTGGATCGGTATCGGGGCGGTGGCAGTCGCGGCCGTCCTGGCGGTAGCGGTGCTGGCGGACTCGACCAGCAGCAACGGTTCTGCCAATGGTTCCGGGGATGGGGCGCTCGAATTCGAGGAGGTGACGGTCCGCGACCTCGAAGAGATCGCAACGCTTGATGGCACCCTCGGTTTTCCCGCAGGTGATCCGGTGACGAGTCGCCTCAAGGGCACGATTACCGACGTCGCGGCGTCGGGCGAGACTGTCGTCGAAGGCGACGTCTTGTTCACCGTCGACGGCGAACCAGTCGTCTACCTCCAGGGGACGCTGCCGGCGTTCCGCGACATTGGCCGCGATCCGGTGTTGCTGACGATCACGGCTCAGGACTCGGGGGTCATCACAAGCGTGCCGGATGTCGATGGTGTGCTCCGCTACAACTCGGAGGCCTTCCGGATCGATGAGGTTCCCGTGGTCGTCCTCCCCGGAGACTTCCCGGCCTGGCGAGATCTCGACGAGGGATACGTAGGAACCGACGTTGAGCAGTTCGAGTCGGCCTTGAACCTGCTCGGCTACGGAGCAGGTGCGCTGACGGTTGACGATTACTTCTCCGAGTTCACTGATTCAGTTGCCCGCGAATGGCAAGAGGACGTCGGGCTGCCGGTCGACGGTCGCTTCGACCTCGAAGATGCCTTCTTCGCCCCGGCCGAAGCCGTTGTCGCCGAGGTGCTGGTCGCCGTTGGTGACGCCGTGTCCAAGGGAACGCCGGTGATCGTGGTGCGTACCCAGCGCGTCACCGGCGGCGAATTGGCCGCTGATTCCGATACACCTTCGAGCGCGGCCGACGTTCTGCAACTCCAAGAGGCGCTCACCCGCCTCGGCTACAAAGTTCCTACCGACGGCATCGTCGGTGAGGAGACGACAGCGGCGATCAAAGCCTGGCAGGCCGATATCGGCGCCGGCTCTGATGGTGTGGTCGATCTCGGCGAGGTGATATTTCTGCCGCAGCCGGTCCGAGTCACCGAGGCGTTGCTGACGATCGGCAGCCCGGTAAATGACGGATCGGCCGTGCTGGCCACCTCCTCGTCGAGCAGCGTCGTGCTGGTGGATCTTCCGGCCGACGATCAAGACCTGCTTGAGGTCGGTCTCGAGGTGATCGTCGAGATGCCCGACGAGACCGAAGTCCCAGCCATCGTCACCGACATCTCGGGGATTGCCGTACGCAACGCTGCTGGTGATGTCGTGTTTGAGACGACGATCGAACTGATCGATGCCACGGTCGGTGCCGATCTGGACCAGGCTCCGGTGGACGTTCTCGTGGTCACCGACTCCCGTTCCCAGGTGCTTTCCGTACCGGTCACCGCTCTGTTGGCTCTTGCCGAAGGTGGGTATGCGGTCGAGGTCGAAGCCGCTGGCGGCTCGGTCCGTCTCGTCGGTGTCGAACCCGGTCTGTATGCCGATGGATGGGTTGAGGTCACCACAGAGGGTCTCGCAGCCGGCGATCTGGTCGTCGTCCCGTGACAGATGTAGTCCTCTCCACGGAGGGCCTCGAGAAGTCGTACCCGGGAACGCCCCCCGTGCGCGCCTTGCGCGGCGTGGACCTGCTGATCGAGGCCGGTGAAGCGGTGGCGATCGTCGGACCATCCGGTTCAGGCAAGTCGACGCTGCTCCACATGATGGGAACGCTCGATCGCCCCTCTGCCGGCTCGATCTCCGTTGCCGGTCGGCAGGTTCAGGATCTGACGGATTCCGAACTGTCGGCGGTACGCGCCAACCACATAGGTTTCGTGTTCCAGCAGTTCCATCTCCTTCCCGGATACTCGGCGCGCGACAATGTCGCCGACGGAGTCTTGTATCGGGGGATCGAGCTCGAAGAGCGTCGGGAGATGGCAGATCGGGCACTCGAGTTGGTGCATCTCCAGGATCGAGCCGGACACGTCGCCGAGAAGCTATCTGGAGGCGAACGACAGCGGGTCGCAGTGGCCCGAGCCATCGTCGGTCGACCCGACATCATCCTGGCCGATGAGCCGACGGGCAACCTGGATTCCAAGTCGAGTGCGGCCGTGGTCGATCTGCTTCGGGATCTGAATGACGGCGGGATGACCCTCGTCATCATCACGCACGATCTCGAGGTCGCCGGTGAATTCCCCCGGATGGTGGAGCTTCGCGACGGCGAGATCATCAGCGATCGAAGAGCGGCATGAGCGATCGCAGCGCTTTGCGCCCCTCCGACGCGATGCGGGTGTCGTTGGTCGGAATCAAGACTCGGACCACCAGAGCCATTCTGTCGGCACTTGGGATCACGATCGGGATCGCCTCGATGGTGGCGGTGCTCGGACTCTCGGAGTCGAGCAAGTCTGATCTCATCGCTTCGCTCGATCGGCTTGGAACGAATTTGCTCGTTGTCGAAGCGGGCGGCGGCATCGGGTTTGGGAGCGGCACGCTGCTCGAGACCGCTGAGGATATGGTGTCTCGCATCGGCCCGGTCGAATCGGTGGCTGCCGTCGGGTCGGTCGAAGCCAATGTGTATCGCACCGACCTCGTTCCTTCGACTCGAAGCGGCGGGCTATCCGTCAAAGTCGCCAGTCCGACGCTGCTCGACACGCTGGGGGGTTCGATGGCAGAGGGGCGCTTCCTGATTGACTCCCCAGATCCGCTGCCGGTTGTGGTCGTGGGCTCGGTAGCGGCGGATCGGCTCGGGATCGCAGACTTTGATGGTTCGGCGATGCTCTGGGTGGAAGACCAGTGGTTTGGCGTCATCGGAATCATGGATTCTCTCGAACTCGCAGGCAATCTCGATCGATCGGTGCTGATGACGGAGGCCACTGCCGCCACGATCTTCGACTACGAAGGAATTCCGGAGTCGCTGTACATCAGATCTCAGCCCGAGTTCATCGACAGCGTCATCGAGGTGCTCCCGGCGACGGCGGATCCCGAGAACCCGGATCAGGTGCAGGTGGCTCGCCCCACCGACGCCCTCGAAGCCCGCGCCGCGGCCGAGGGAGCATTCACCGCATTGTTCCTCGGTCTCGGCCTGGTAGCGCTGGTGGTGGGAGGGGTCGGTGTCGCCAACGTCATGGTCATCTCGGTGCTGGAACGCCGCGGCGAGATCGGATTGCGCCGCGCTCTCGGTGCCACTCGTCGCCATGTGGCGGTTCAGTTCCTGGGCGAAGCCCTGATCCTGGCGACGATCGGCGGAGTTGCCGGTGTGGCATTGGGAGCGGGCGTGACGGCGGCCTACTCGGCGACACGCGGCTGGACCACCCTGGTGCCGGCAATCGCTATCTGGGGTGGTCTTGGTGCGTCTCTCTTGATCGGGGCGATTGCGGGTCTCTACCCGGCCCGCCGTGCCGCTCGCTTGGCTCCGACGGAGGCACTCCGATCAGCCTGATGCCGAATGAGCGCCGTGTCGCTAGATGCTGATCGCGGCTTCCAGGGCGATTTCCATCATGGCCGCGAAGGAGGTCTGTCGTTCGTCCGACGTCGTGGCCTCACCGGTCGTCACCTGGTCGCTGACCGTCATGATTGCCATGGCCCGCGCACCATATTCGGCTGCAACCCCGTAGAGACCGGCGGCCTCCATCTCGACGGCAAGAATCCCCATCCTGCCCAGCATCTCGAATCGGCCCGCATCGGGGTGATAGAACAAATCGCTTGAGAAAACGTTGCCTACTCGCACCGGCTGCTCGAGGGCCTCGGCGGCATCGATTGCCGCCCGCATCAGGTGGTAGTCGGCGGTAGCCGAGAAGTCGAGACCGTCGAAGCGAGCCCGGTTTACACCCGAATCGGTGCTCGCCCCCATGGCGATGATCACTTCGCGAACTCGGATTTCGTTGCCGATTCCGCCGCAGGTACCGACCCGGATCAGGTTCTTTACGCCGTACTCGGTGATCAGTTCCTTGGCATAGATCGAAGCCGACGGGATCCCCATGCCGGTTCCCATTGTCGAGAGGCGCTTCCCCCTGTACGACCCGGTGTAGCCGAGCATGTTGCGAACCGCGGTGACCTCGACGACATCCTCCAGATAGGTGTCGGCGATGTGCTTCGCTCTCAGCGGATCGCCGGGGAGCAGCACGGTTTCGGCGAACTCGCCGGGCTCGGCGGAGATGTGTGGTGTCGGCATGAGGGCCCTCGGGTTGAAGGTCAGGCAGTACTCGGCGGCGTACCGGCCGCACAAGACGAGAAGCCTAATGAGTCGCCGATGCACCACGCCGATTCCCGATAACGTTGGTATCGGGTCCGATGGCTGCAGTTGCCCCAGAGGTGCGATAGCCTGCGACATCCGTCGACCGCAGCGACTCGATCTTCTGCTGCATGCGACTTGGCTTTTACCGATCGATCCAAGCGAGGTGTTCCTCTTGCCGATTACAGACCTTGAGATGATTTTGCGTGTGGCCCTCGCCGCCGCGCTGGGCGCCGCTCTCGGCATCGAGCGCGAAGTGCAGCACAAGACCGCGGGTCTTCGAACCCACACACTCGTTGCTGCCGGCGCCGCTCTCTTCTCCGTTGCCGGGGCATCGGCAGCCGTCGACGGTGCCGACCCCACTCGCATTGCCGCTCAGGTGGTGACCGGTATCGGGTTCATTGGAGCAGGCGGAATGATCAGGACCGGCTTCACCATGACCGGGATCACCACCGCAGCCACCTTGTGGTTCGCAGCTGCCATCGGAGTAGCCACCGGGTTTGGCCTATACGCGGTAGCCGCCACCGCGCTCGTGATCGCGCTGGTTGCCATGGTCGGTTTTGCTCCGGTTCGGGGATACATCCGGAGAGGAAAGGTGCAGCCACTCGAGATCGAGTATCACGTCGGTCACGGAACGCTGACGCCGCTGTTCGAGACGCTGAATGCTCTTGGTGCTCAGGTGCACCAGATTTCGATGACCGAGGAGGACGGAAAACGACGCATGCGCTGTGAGCTGGTCGGAGTAGGTAGCGAGGCGATGGAAGGAATCCTCTCGTCGCTGCGCGCTCGGGAAGAGGTAATCAGCGCAACGGGTCCACCCACCTGACCGGTGGCTGAGATGTGCCTCAGTCATCTGCATGGCCACCTGACGCCGTCAATCAGGGTTTCCGGTTTACCAACCCCTTATCTCCTCTCCCGATCGCGCTTTGACCCCCGAAAAAGGCGTCTATATACTCCAACGCCGTGACTTCGGTCCCCTAGCCCCTTCTCGCGAAGGGCTTGCCCGGCTGTCGATCCAAGCCGGGCTTTTCGCCTGAGAAGGG
>JAZGIX010000233.1:0-3263 GCA_036482315.1 Acidimicrobiia bacterium
TCAGGTCGCCCATGCCGAGCCGGTACCGGCTGCCGAGCAGTACTCGCATCAGGGCCGGCGCGTCGTCCGGCCGGCCGATGATTCTGAGCCAGGCATGGAGATCTGTCACCTCGGGTACCTCGAGCAGACCTCCCATCGAAGCCACTTCGACCGGGATCCCGGCTCGGACCAGGGCGTCGCGGATCGTGGCCATCTGGCGGTGCTTTCGAAACAGGAGTGCGATGTCGTTCCACGGTGTCTGATCTTCGGTGTGGATGCGAATGATCTCGTCGGCGATCCACGCCGCTTCGGACACAGACGAGTGGAGCCAATGGGTTCGTACCGCTCCCGGCGGCGCGTCGTCTCGAGCCAGAAGCGCAGGCAGTGGTCCCGGGACAGAGATCTGGGACCTGACGGCGTTGGCGACGCCCACTATCTCTGTGCCGGATCTCCACGATGTGGCCAGTTCCAGAGAGACGGCCGGCGAGCCCTCTGCCGTGGGGAAGTGTTCGGGGAATCGTTCGAAGTTATCGGGGGAAGCACCGCGCCATTCGTAGATCGTCTGGTCGCTATCGCCGACAGCCGTCACCGGGAAACCCCGGCCGAAGATCGCCAGCAACAACATCCGCTGCCCTGGATTGGTGTCCTGGTACTCGTCGAGAAGCACGAGGCCATACCGGTCACGGATGCGGTCCGCGATGTCGGGGTGGGTGGTGACGATCGCGTGGGCGGCAGTTACAAGGTCGGCAAAGTCCACTACGCCCAGATCGTGTTTGCGTCGCTCGAATTCCTCGAGGATCGCACCGATCTCCCGCCGGGCGGGTTGGACCGTTTCGATGCCGGATCCGACCAGGTCGGCCGGATGCCTCAGATGATCTCCCAGGGTCGACGAGAGTGCCAGGAGTCGGTCGACGACGTGTCCTGCTTGGGTGAGATCGAGGTGGTGACGGTGCTCGGCTCCCATGGCATCGCGCAGCAGCTGCCGGACGTAGCCGGGGGTCACGATTCGGACCGACCGTGGAATCCCGATCAACGGGCCGAACTCTCGGACGAGCCCGTAGGCGAAACCGTGGTAGGTGGTCACCTCCACATCGGGCCTGTCGGTCGCCTCGTCGCCTAGATGGCTTCGGATGCTCTCGGCCAACTCTCTGGCCGCCTTGTTGGTGAAGGTGATGCCAAGGGTGCGTTCCGGCTCGACCTCTCCAGAGCGAACCTTCTGGGCCAGCCGCCAGCCCATGGTGGTGGTCTTTCCGGTGCCGGCCCCTGCGGTCACCCGCAACGGTTGCAGCGGAAAGTCGATGATGGCGCGTTGCTGCGGAGTCGGCTTCATGAATGGAACGCCTCCTGTCCCTGCGGCCATTCGGGGCAGACGAGTCGAACCGGACACCGCTCGCATTGGTTCCCCGGCGTGGCTGCCCAGCGTTCGCTCGTGATGCCGGCCGCGGCGTCGTGCAGAGCTGCATCAACCTCTTGGAGGCGGTCGATATCGAGCGATCGGGTGAGGATCGATTTACGCCCGGTGTTCATCCCGGCCGCGGGATACCAGTACTCGCCTCCGAGGACCGGGGAGTCGGCCGTATGGCGCAGCCCCAGGACGTACAGTCCGAGTTGGACGGACGCGGCTGCCTCCTCGATGGTCGGGTGACCGGTCCCCGTCTTGTAATCGATGATGTGAAGGGCGTCGCCGCGACGTTCGACCCGGTCGATCCGACCCGTCCATCGCACCCCGACGTGCTCGAAATCGATCTTCTGTTCGAGGCCGACGGCCGGGCCTTCGCCCGGCCACAAGTCGTACAGCCGCTCGACGATTCGCGACGCTCTCTTCTTCCAGGCGTCGGCCCAGGCTCCCGACCCGAACGCGCCGGGTTCGAATTCGAAGTCGAGCGCCTCCAGGGCCTCTTCCGCGGAGGCGTGCTCTTCCCCACGTTCGGCGGCGGCCCCTTCCGCCCGTTCCAACGCCGAATGGATCACCGAACCCAACTCCTGGTAGGCCGAACCCCCACCGTCGACCCGAAGACGGCGCTCGAACGCGTAACGACGCGGGCATCGCAGGTACGAGTCCGCCTGGCTCGCCGACAGCGTTGGATCGTCCTCGACGAGGCCGGAATCTGGACCTCGGTCGAGGAGGCCGGCGAAGGAGTTGGGATCCCGCGGCCGCCACGGCGCCGGTGTGGTGATCGCGTGCAGGGCGGCGAGTCGGTCGGCGAGCGGCAGCACCGGGTCGCCGAGGCGCCTCCTGAGCCAGGCCTCGGCCTCCTCGGGCGTGGTCGGCTCAGACCATCGAGTCGGTGGACGCGCTGCAGTGTCCATGTCGGTTCCGGCCACCTGAGACAGGAAGCGGCTGGGAACCCCTTCTCCGGTATCGGGACCGGTGGAGGTGCAGGTCCACACCACACGCCTGGCGGCGCGGCACATGGCGCTGTACGCCAATCGCTTTTCCTCCTGCAGCCGGAATCTGGCATAGGCGGTGTCATCGGCGCCGTGGGACGGCGACAGATGTCGGGCCCCGAGCAGCGAGTCACGTTTCCGCAGATCCGGCAGGACGCCTTCGCGGGCGTCGGCGATGAAGACGACGTCGAACGAGAGCCCCTTGGACTGGTGCAGCGTCGTGAGCGTTATCCGGTCTCCTTCGCCCCGATATTCGAGGAGCGGGGTCGCCTCGAAGTCCTCGGCTTCGCTGGTGCGGGCGTATTCGACCAGGGAGGCGCCGGGATCCCGGTCGGCGAGACGGTTGAGCGCTTGGGCGAAAGATGCGAGTGCCTTGCGATCGTCGTCGCGGGTCGGATCCTGGACGATTTCCACGAACACATCGAGTGTGCTCCAGACCTTCCAGAAGCCTTCTGAGGCTGGAAGGTCCAAGGCCCATGACGGATCGCGCAGAAGCCCGGCCACATCGTCGGAAACCCCGGCGGAGGTGAGGGCGACCTCCCATCCGGATCGCGATGCGATGCGTTCGGCCTCGCGCCCGGCAGCAAGTGTGAGGCCTACCAGCGGACCGAGTAGGACTCTCCGCCGAGCCGCGGTGGCCTCGGGCTCGGTGCGGGTGGCGGCCCGGACGAGATCGAGGATCGGCCGGATAACGGTGTGGTCGACGAGGCGGGAATCGGGCCGTTCATGCGGGATGCCCCGCCGTTCTAGGGCCCGCGAGAGCTCGGGCAGGAAGCGACGTTTGGAGCGAACCAGCACCGCGATGTGCCGATAGGGGATGCGGTCGCGGAGGTTGGCGCGCTGGATTTCAGAGGCGATCCACTCGGCCTCGTCGGAGTGCTGATCGAAGCCATAGG
>JAZGIX010000234.1:0-2440 GCA_036482315.1 Acidimicrobiia bacterium
CGCCAGGTCGGCGACGACGATCCCGGTGACACCGCTCGGCGTGAACGCGATCCCGATAGAGAGTCGGTCCTCCTTTGAGATCTCAGTGCCGAGGGCGCCCAACCAGGCTCCGCCGAACTTGGCTCCAATCGAGATCACCGTCACGAAGATGACGATGAACCAGTCGAATTCCACGAGGAAGTCATAACGGAGGCCGATGCTCGCGAAGTAGAGCGGAACGAAGACGGCGTGCACCATCTGGCTGACCACGTGTCGAGTGCGCTCGGAGAGAGCCCTTGCCTCGCCTGCCATGATGCCGGCGAGGAAAAACCCGAGCAGCGCGGTGAGCCCGACGGCGTTCGTGGCTACTCCACAAGCCAGGCCGACACAGCTCACGAGGGTTAGCACCGCTCCCGGCTGATCAGGCACCCGGTCGCTCAGGTACTGGATCGAGTGGCCGACCAACCGCACGCCGACCGTCAGACAGAGCGCCGTGAAAGCGACCGCAAAGACGAACACGAAGACTACGTTCCCCACTTCCACGCCCAGGGGCGACGCCAGCCCGAGCACGATGCTGAGGATCACCCAGGCCAGCACGTCGTTCACGGCGTAGCCGCTCAACGTGACCAGCCCGAGGTCGCTCTTCACCAGATCGAGGTCCTGGAGGACGCGGGCGATGATGACGAGCGCGCTGATGGCGATCGTGGTACCGAGGAAGAGTGCGAACACCACCCGTATGCCCGAATCCGGCAGGTAGCGATCGGGCAGCAACATGGAGAGCCCGAACCCGACGGCGAGCGGAACGAGCACCCCGATCACACCGATTCGTAGGGCCGTTTTTCTTTGGCGCCAGGCGGCGGAAAGATCGACTTCCAACCCCGTCTCTAGGAGCAGGAACAGGACGCCGAACCAGGAAACCGTGTCCAACATGGCCTGTTGGATGGGATCGCTCGGGAATATCGCCACCTGAAGCGCTGGCCAAGCGCGACCCAGAAGCGTCGGTCCCAGAAGCAGGCCGATGGCGATCTCACCGACCAACGGCGGGTGGCCGAAGCGGCGAAGAACCTCACCGAAGCCGCGCGCAAGGGTCAGCAGCAGCAGGACCTGGAGCAGAAACGTCCCGAGGTGCTCCTCCGTCATGCGCTCGTTCCTCCGCCCGTTCTATATCTCGAGTCCGCTGACGCCGTAAACCGGTAGCCTTTAGGCTGCGGTGGAGTCGACCTCGACGGTCGGATTATCGATGCTCCAAGGGATTGGCGCCAGATGACCCGCGGCGACCGCAATCGTGTGGCGTGCGCAACTTTGGACGCTCAACGTCGAGGACTTCCGGGACGTGCCCGGTTTGGCTCTGACGCCTCACTGGCGAACGCCGTCGTAAGTCGTTGTGGTATAAAGCGGAGCCGCTGGAACTCGAACCCACAAGTCCGTTAGGAGACAAATCTTCGACCGACTTGTCGTCTGCTACCCCGTCCCCGGCCGCGGCAGCCCCGGCGTCCCGAAGATGATCTCGGTGATCGCCTTGATGCTCCGATTGCCATACCGGAACGGCATGACGAGACGCAGGGGCGCTCCGTGTTGGGGATCGAGCGGCTCCTCGTTCATCATCCAGACGAGCATGACCTGCGGATGCCGCAACTCCTCCACGGACTCGTCCACGTAGTGGCCGTCCGACGCGGTCAAGCGGCAGTAGTGGGCGCCCGGAACGAGGCCGAGCATGTCCGCGAAGTCGGTGAAGCGAACCCCGGTCCACTTCACGATACCGGTGGGCTCCGGTGCACCGCACTGCATGAGGAAGGTGTGCGAAACCCTCGTCAGGGGTTCGAGGTCGCTGAACCGCATCGTCCCACGCTTGGTGCCAAGCCCGCGCGTGTCCACCCGGATCGCCATCCTCGTGTAGTCGTACTCGATCTCGGGCGCCCTGCGGTCCGACGTCCTCCACATGAGGCGGCCCCGGATCGGGCCGGCGGCCGACTCGGGATGCTCGGGGGCCGAGCCGTCGGGGTTCAGCGGGAGGTCCACCGGGAACGTGGCGCGCGGCTCGACGTCGATGAGTCGGTCCGGGAACTCCTGCTCCTGTCCGGCGACCTGAGCCGCCAACTCCTTAGGATCCAAGCCGCCGACCGACAGGCCAACGATTGCGGACCCGGATACGGCGATGGCGTCGCGTCTCGAGATCGTCATGCGGGACTCCTCCTCCGAGGGGACAGGCGCGGGCGTGCGCGCAATCAGAATACTCCGGCACGCTCGGCGGGGATAGTCCGACCTCACGGACTTTTCATGGAGATCTGATGGGGGGCGCGTGGCGGGTCCGGATCATCACCCCCCCCCCTTTCCGGGGAGGGTCCGCTAACTCCCACTCGCCCGCCTCAGTCCCCCACAGCTGTTCTCTCGGGTGATTTCGAGTGGTGGCTCGATCATATGCGTGACCCCGTCACATTGGATTCGACCCTCGCTCCTGTCG
>JAZGIX010000235.1:0-2396 GCA_036482315.1 Acidimicrobiia bacterium
CTGACACCCGGCGCTGGAGGCGCAGCCCTCAAGCTCCTGATCCTCGGCGCACTGGCGATAGCGACTGCCGCCGCTCTGCTGCGAAGTCGCGACATCACGTAGAGAGCAGGCAGATCGCAGATCTCAGATCTCAGATCGAAGTGCGATCGTCTGATGTCTGCCATCTGCCATCTGCCATCTGCCGTTGCCGTCTGCTCTCTGAAGTCCACATTCGGCCGCTACCTTCTGCTCCGTGACAGACCAGGACCCGAAGACGGGTCGAACTCTTTACCGACGCATGGGGATAGCCGCCGCGATCGTCGCCGGCGGTGTCTTGGTGTCGAGACTCCTCGGCCTGGTGCGCCAGATGGTGTTCGCCTGGATACTGGGGGCAGGGGCAACGGGGGACGAGTACTTCGTCGCCTTCATCATCCCGGACTTCCTCAACTATCTCCTGGCCGGCGCCTACATGGCGATCACGCTCATTCCGATCCTGACCCGCAGGTTCGCCCGCGGTGACGACGAGGACGCCTGGCGTGCGTTCTGGGCCATCACCAGGCCAATAGCTTTCGGAGTAACCGCACTCGTCATCATCGCCATGCCTTTGGTGGAACCGATCTTGCGGGCGATCGAACCCGGATTCACCGACGCGCAGGTCGCCACTGTGGCGCGGCTCACCCGGATCGTGCTGCCGGCCCAGATCTTTTTCGTGCTCGGTCAGTTGCTGACGGCCGTCCAGTTCGCCAGGGAGCGGTTCGTGATTCCGTCGATCGGCCCGATCATCTACAACCTGGCCATCATCGCCGGCGGTCTCATTGGAGGGTTGGGCAGAGAGAACCCCTCTGCCGAGGGATTCGCCTGGGGCGCCCTGGCGGGTGCCGTGCTCGGGACCTTCTTGCTTCAGGTCTGGGGCGCCCGACGCGCCGGACTCCGCTGGCCCAAGGATTCGATCACTTGGCGCCACCCGGCCGTGCCGCGCTACTTTGCTCTCGCCATACCGCTGATGCTCGGACAGTCGCTGGTGGTGCTCGACGAGCAGCTCGGCCGCACATTCGGGTCACTCGTGTCCGACGGCGGCGTCTCGTGGTTGACCTTTGGGCGCCAGACGATGCTGGTACCGGTCGGTGTCATCGCCCAGGCAGCAGGCGTGGCGACGTACCCGTTCCTGGCCCGGCTGGTGGCGGAAGGAAGGCACCGCGAGATGGCGCAAGCCGTGGGGCGTGCCATCAGATACATCTTCGTCTTCTCTCTGGCGGCGACCGCCGCCCTCGCAACCCTGTCCATCCCTGCCGTGCGAGTCTTGTACGAGCGAGGATCGTTCGACGCGATCGACACCGCAGCCACGGCAGGCACCGTGGTCTTCTTTGCTCTGGGGATTCCGATGTGGGGTGCCCAGCAGATCCTGGCTCGGGGCTTCTATGCCCGTGAGGAGATGTGGGCACCCGTCGTCATTGGCACCTTGTCCACCGCGGCAGCGCTTCCCATCTACTGGGTGTTGCAGCGAGTCATGGATGTGGACGGACTCGCTCTTGCCAGCACCATCGCCATCACGATCTACACGATCGCACTCGCCATCGTTTGGTACCGACGGACCGGATGGGAACACGCGACTCCGGTGGCAGGCACCGCAGTCCGGGCCACGCTGGCGGCGGCTCTGGGAGCGTTGGCTTCCTGGACCCTCGCCAGAGTCATCCTCGACGGCGGTAGCGGCTTCGGACTGGATGCCGCTGCGGTGGTAATCGGCGGAGTAGTGGTTCTGGCCATCGTGTTCGGGCCGCCCTGGGTGAGGAGGGATCTCAGAAAGAACGCGTAGAGCCGGCTACGGCCCAGAGCTCAGGGCCTGACCTCCGGCGAGTCGAGCACGAGCGACAGGATCACCCGGACGGAGTCGCCGATATCGACGCCCTCAGCGTCACGCACGGCTCGCTTGATCGGAAGCACAAACGATCCGGTCGCCTTGTCCGGAAAGAGCGACGTGCTCCACTCGGTAGTCCCGATGGCAACGTTCACCTTGACCGACCCGAACCCGCCGGTGTGCGGCACCTCATCGAGGATCTCGTCTGCAGTCTCGGTGGGGAGCGTCAAGAAAACCCAACCCGCCTTTCCCGGATAGAGCCAGAGCTCGGCGTCGAATTCGTAGCTGGCTGGCATGCCAGCGACGCTACAAGGAGAGCCGAACCGGAGGCGAATGGTGTCGAGAGCCGAGGGTTCCAACAGGCGCACGCGATCGGCGCGCCCCGGGTGAGGTCAGGGGTGCTGAGGGGCCTCTGTCCCTCCGTCTATCTTCAAAAGTTTCTTTGCCCTGGGGATCGCTTCGGCTCGTATTACGGTGCCTACTCTGAGATCGATCTTGTTGAATTCATCAAAGGTTATCTCAGGTTTAATCTCTGGAATTAAAGATTCTGAATCATCCGTTT
>JAZGIX010000236.1:0-3491 GCA_036482315.1 Acidimicrobiia bacterium
GTCGGTGAAATCGGCCGGCTTCCGTTGCCACGCTCGACGTAACCCGTCGAGAGCACCACCGGCGCGGGTTGTGTCACCGGCACCGAGCAGTGATCGCAGCTGCTCGATCTCATTCGAAACGACGGTCCCGGACATGGCGGAGACGCTAGTTGCACCGTCGGACAGGTCCGGATCGCAGTTTGGTGGCGGAGTTGAGGTGGGTGAGGTCACGGAGAATCGACCCGTGGAGTGTGGAGCGGCAGACCGTGGCGTGGACGGCGGGCTCGGGTACCGTGGCTCCGACTTCTCGGAGCGGGTGTGAGCGAGTTCGAATTCATCTTCATGGCCGACTGCCAGCTGGGCGCCTACGCCACATTCAGCGGCATGTCCGATGACGACGTGAGCGGCTTTGCAGCCAGAGACATGCGGGTAGAGGCGGTGCCGTTCGTCGAAGGCTTCGAATGGGACTCCGCCCGGTACCGGGAGGCGATTCGCGCCGCCAACCACATGCGTCCCGGCTTCGTCGTCATGGGCGGCGACATGGTGGATGATCCGGGCGACGAGGCCCAACTCGAGGAGGTGCTTCGGATCACTGCGGGGCTCGACCCGGACATCCCGATGCGGTGGGTGCCGGGGAACCACGACATGGGAGCCGACACGGTCGTGCCCACGGCAGCCAGCATCGACGATTACCGCCAGGCCTTCGGTCCCGACTATTACGCCTTCGATTACGGCCCGGTCCGTTTCGTCGTGATGAATACCGTGGTGCTCGACCACCCCGAGGAGGTCCCGGATGAACTCTCCGAGCAATTCGATTTTCTCACCGCGACTCTTGACGGCGCTGCGAATGATGGGCAGACGGTGGTGCTGCTGGGACACCATCCGCTCTTTTTGATCGACCCGACTGAGGATGACTCCTACTGGAATCTGCCGCTGGAGCGCCGTCGGCCGATCCTCGACCTGATCGACAAGCACCGGGTTCCGTTGGGACTCGCCGGACACTGGCATCGCAATTCCATCGCTCACCACGGCAAATTCGAAATGGTCACAACCGGAGCAGTCGGATACCCGCTCGGCAAGGATCCGTCGGGGTTCAGGATTGTCACGCTCGACCGGGGCCGCTTCAGTCACGAATACGTTCCGCTTGAGGGACTCTCATGACCAAGCCGGCGATCCTCACCATCGACGACGACGCGGCCGTCCTGGCGGCCATCACCAGGGATCTTCGCTCTCGCTATGCAGACGACTATCGAATAGTCGCCGTCGACTCCGGCGCCGAAGCCCTCGAACTACTCGAGACGCTGAAGGATCGGGGCGACACTGTGGCCCTGTTTCTCGTCGACCAGCGGATGCCGGGGATGGAAGGCACCGAGTTCCTGGTCCCGGCAGCCGAACTGTTCCCCGACGCCAAACGGCTTCTCCTCACTGCCTATGCAGACACTGAAGCCGCTATCAGCGCGATCAACGACATCGGACTCGATCATTACCTGCTCAAACCGTGGACGCCGCCCGAAGAGAAGCTCTACCCAGTTCTCGACGACATGCTCTCCGATTGGCTGGCAAACGTGCCCGCCCCGTTTGATGGCATCCGGGTCCTCGGCACCACCTGGTCCCCCGACACCCATCAAGTGAAGGACTTTCTGGCCCGCAACCAGATCCCATATCGTTTCCTCGACATCGAACGCGACCCCGAGGCAGCCCGCCTCACAGAAGTCGCCTCGGGCGATCAGGCGTCGATCCCGGTTGTGATGCTTCCGGACGGTGAGGCGCTCGTCCAGCCTGAGCGTCGAGATCTGGCGCAACGAATTGGACTTCACACCGAGGCCTCGGAACCGTTCTACGACGTTGTCATCGTTGGCGGCGGACCCGCCGGACTCGCCGGAGCCGTTTACGGAGCATCCGAGGGACTGCGGGTCGCTCTCATCGAGAAGGACGCCCCCGGAGGCCAGGCAGGGACCAGCGCCCGGATCGAGAACTACCTCGGGTTTCCCAAGGGCATCTCCGGTGGCGACCTGGCACGCCGCGCCGTGGCTCAGGCAACCCGGCTGGGCGCCGAACTCGTCACTGCAGTCGAGGTCACGTCCATCGAGCTCGAGGATGCAGTGAAGATCGTCACCCTCAGCGACGGCACCTCCTTGCGGTGTCATGCGGTGCTGATTGCGTCCGGCATGACCCAACGCAAACTCGTCGGCCCCGGATACGATCGTTTCGAAGGCGCAGGCGTCTACTACGGAGCAGCACCGAGCGAGGCCGCAACGTATGCAGGAGGCCACGTTGTGGTCATCGGGGGCGCCAACTCTGCCGGGCAGGCGGCCATGATGTTGTCGCGCCAGGCGGAGCGGGTCTCCATCGTGGTGCGGGCCGACTCGCTCGGGCTTCGCATGTCGCAATATCTGATCGATCAGATTGGCTCGACTTCGAACATCAAGACCTTGGTCGAATCGAAGGTCATCGAAGTTGGTGGCAAGGATCGGCTGGAGTCGGTGCGCATCGAGGACCTGAGTACCGAAGAGGCCGCGGAGCATCCCGCCGACGCCGTCTTCATCTTCGTCGGTGCAGTACCGCATTCCGATTTTGTTGCCGATCTCGTGGCCCGCACCGACCGCGGCTTTATCTTGACCGGACCCGACATCGGGACCGGAAGCAATCTCCCCGAGAGTTGGGCGGCGAACCGGGCACCGTTCCTCCTGGAGACCAGCGTGCCCGGGATCTTCGCGGCCGGCGACGTCCGCGACGGGGTGGTGCGGCGGGTGGCGTCGGCGGTGGGACAGGGTTCGATCGCCATTTCGATGATCCACAAGTACCTCGAGACGGTCTGATGGGCTTGCGGGACGTTCTCCGGTCGGTTCCCCTGTTTTCAGATCTGTCGTCAGAGGATCTCGGGCGGCTCGCCACCGAGGCGACAACGTCGGCGCTGGAGCCGGGTGAGGTCCTGTTCGAAGAGGGCGACCAGGGCGATGTCGCCTACGTGATCTCGAGTGGTGACGTCGAGGTGCTCAAGACCAGCGGACCCCGACAGGTCCTGCTGGCACTGCGAGGTGAAGGTGATGTCATCGGAGAGATGGCTCTGCTGGACGCCGCACCGCGGATGGCAGCCGTACGAGCCAAGACGAGTGTCGAACTGGTTGCGATATCGAAGGGGAGTCTGGATCGGCTGCTGGATTCGTCGGCCGGAGCCTCGCGCGCCTTGTTCCGGGTGCTGTTGGCGCGATGGCGAGAAACCGAAGCCCATCTACGCCAAACCGAACGGATGGCTCAGTTGGGAACCTTCACGGCCGGCGTGGCCCATGAGCTCAACAATCCGGCCGCAGCGATCGTTGCCGGCGCCCGGTATCTGACCGATGCGGTCGATCGGCACGCCGCCGCCGTGGGCAACGTACGAGCCCTGGGGTTCGACCCCGAGGGTCACGACTTGCTACGCCAGTTGCTCGAAATAGCCCGCCAGCCCGTCGCGGAACGCGGAGCCCTGGAACGCACCGACCTCGAAGACAAAGTGGAACGACAGCTGACCG
>JAZGIX010000237.1:0-6670 GCA_036482315.1 Acidimicrobiia bacterium
CAGCCCGAGCACATGCGAGCGACACGGAGAGGATGGCGTTCGCTCCGAGCTTGGCCTTGTTGGGCGTGCCGTCGAGGTCGAGCATCGCCTGATCGAGTGATTCCTGATCTGTGGCATCACGCCCCAAGAGCAGCGGTGCGATCGAATCGTTGACGTGCTGGATGGCCCGCGTCACGCCCTTGCCGCCGAAGCGGTTTCCGCCATCTCGAAGCTCGATCGCTTCGAGAGCCCCCGTCGATGCTCCGGAGGGAACCGCCGCACGACCGAAGTGGCCGCCAGCGAGCGTCACTTCAGCCTCAACGGTGGGGTTACCCCTGGAGTCGAGGACTTCGCGGGCCCGGATCGATGTGATGGTCGTCACGGGCCCTCCTTATGTGGGGACGCGACGGTAGTACGGAATACAGGGTGGACATAGCCAATGGGTCGAATCGGTGTCCAGTAACCAGTAACCAGTAACCAGCGTTGGCCTGTTCTGGTACTGGGTACTGGATACTCGACGGCGCGTAGTCGACATCCCGTAGGACGTGTCACCCAACCCAGGCAATCAGGTCGGGTACTGGCTACTCAGACCGCTTGGCCTCATCCCACCTTCGATCCAGCTCCTCGAGCGTTGCCCCTTCCAGATCTCCTCCCGATTCGACTACTCGAAAGCGGCGGTCGAAGCGTTCGGCCGAGGCGCGTAACGCCATCTCGGGGTCGATCGAGAGATGACGGGCCAGGTTGACGACTGAGAACAGAAGATCGCCAATTTCGGATCGGACCGACTCCGGATCGTCGAGGGCATCGAGGACCTCAGCGAGTTCCTCACGCACCTTGGCCACCGCCCCGTCGTGGTCGGGCCAGTCGAAACCGACCGAGGCCGCCCGTGACTGGAGTTCCAACGCCCTGGCGAGGGCCGGTAGTGCCGAAGGGACACCGTCGAGTACCGAAGACCTCCCCTTCTCGTCCCGCTTTTGCGCCTCCCAATTGGCCAGGACGTGGTCAGAAGTCTCGGCCTCGACGTCGCCGAACACGTGCGGGTGTCGTCGCACCAGCTTGCGGCGTATCGACTCGGCCACCTCCTCGATACCGAATATGCCGGTCTCGGCGGCGAGCGTGGCGTGGAACACCACCTGCAGCAGGAGGTCTCCCAGTTCTTCTTCGAGGTGGACGTAGCCCTCGACGTCCGGGGTCCCGCCCGGAGCCTCGAGGGGAAGGGCGTCTATGGCGTCAAGCGTCTCGTACGCTTCCTCGAGCAGGTGGCGGCCCAGCGAGTGGTGGGTCTGCTCGCGGTCCCAAGGGCAATCGTCGCGCAGCCGGGCGTTGGTCCTGACCAATCCGGGCCAGCCGGGAGCCTCGACATCGACGACGAGGGTGACCCGCAGGCCGGCGTGTTCCGGCCGGAGCTCGCCCAGAGTGATCTGGGCCACCGCCTCCGTCGCCGATCCCAGATCGGCAAGAACCGTGACCGGTGTTTCCGGTTCGAGGAGTCGGGTCAGACGCTCGTGTACCCGGGCGAACGCCTCGGGGCCATCCAGTTGGACGATGAGCGTCGGCAGGTGCAGCAACAATGGCTCGGGAAGCCGGTGAGCGTCGATCACCTGCATCCCTCGATCGAATGGATCGATTCCGGCCTTGTCGAGCGCCAGGTCGAGGAACGACTCCCCCGACTCCACTTCACATTCGATGTCGGCCGCGGCGGCCCGCTCCCGAATCAGCGCCACGGCCAGCTCCCCGACCCCGACAGATCCGGGGACCGCATAAGTGACCGGCCCCGCCGAAGCGAGGTCGAGCACTCGGGCTGCGATCGAGTCGTATACCTCGTCGAAGGTGGCACCGGCCTCATAGAGGTCGTCGCACCAGATCACGGGTCGGATCTTCTCCAACTCGACCGAGGCCGGGTGGTGTCGGGTGCGGCCTACGACGGGTACCGCAATGTCGTCGACCAGCATCCGGATCGACTCAGCAACCCGGTTCAGTCCGGCAGGTCCGAGTCCAACGATCCGGACCGGACCGCTCATTGGTCGGTCGGGACGAGGTCGGGTCTATCCGGCGGGATGATCCCGACTGCGCTCCAGAAGCCGTACTTCTCATCGAGTGTCACCTCGGCGTCGCGCAGAGTCTCGTTGAACCATTCGCCCCACAACGCGCTCGACTCGGCGTCGGTGAGGTAGGCCTGCGGATCGGCTGTGATTTCCTCCTCCGTCGGGGCGGTTCTGTCGTCCACCACGAGTACGTGGAAGCCGAACTGGGTCTCGATCGGTCCGACGAAAACACCGAGTTCGGCATCGAGCGATGCTTGAGCGAACTCTGGGACGTACCTGGCGGCCAGGGAGCATCCCAGGTCGCCCTCCGGTGTCCCCGTGTCGAGCGAGTCCGCCGCCAGCAACGCGAATTCCTCACCCGCTTCGAGCCGGGCGAGGACGGCATCAGCTTCTTCGACCGTCTCCATCAGCACGTGACGGACACATACCGTGGTGTATGCCCCCGGGTCACTAAAGAATGCCTCGATGGTCTCCGGCTGCTGGATCAGCCCATCGATCACCTGCCCGCGCAGCACCCCGATTTCGGCATTGAACCGAACCATCTCGACACTGGCATCGGGGAGCCCGAGGAAGTCCGCAGGCGTCACCCCGGCCTGTTCCATCTGATCTATGAGGTCCTGGTAGACGGTCTCGACCTCGTCCTGATCCAATTCGAACCCGAAGTCGGCGTTCAGGCCCTGCAACAAGACCTCAAGGGCAAGCAAGGCGAAAATCGCTTCCCGCAGGTTCTCATCGATCGGCAGGGTCTCGGATTCGAACAGCGTCCCGAGGTCGGCCTCGGTTATCTCAGTGGCGCCGACCGTACCGACGACACCGGAGCCGGCAGACGAGCAGGCGACGGCCACCAGGGAGAGCACGGCGACGAGGGAAATAATCTTTCGCAAAGGAGTCAATCCGGATCGGGGGGCCACATTGTACGGAAGAAGTCGATCAAGGCCGTCGCCGGTTCCTCCGTCGGTACCGGCAGGAACAGGGCGCTCCCCCGCACCACTGCAGAACGGGAAAGCCGCTGCAACCGGACCTCCTCGATGCTCGTCAGCCGAACGGGCGAGATCTTCACCTCGCGCCGCATCGCCACGATGTCTTCAATGCCGACCCGGAGAGCCTCGACCCGGAGCCGTGCCACACCGATAAGCGATTCAGCGTTTTCGGGCAGCGGCCCGTATCGGTCGATCCACTCACTCACGACATCGTCGACATCCGACGCTTGCTCGGCTGCCGCCAGGCGCCGGTATGCCTCGAGCCGAGCCGACTGGTCGGGCACATAGGCCTCGGGGAGGTGAGCAACGATCGCCAAATCGATTCGCACCTGCGTCGGCTTCGCCTTCGCCGGCTGCCCCGTCTCCAGTTCGGCAACGGCGTCGGCGACCATCTCGATATAGAGGTCGAATCCCACGGCCGACAGATGCCCCGACTGGACGTTTCCCAGAATGCTGCCGGCACCCCGAATCTCGAGGTCCCGCATTGCCAATTGGAAGCCCGAGCCGAGGTCGCCGAACTCGCCGATAGCTTCGAGACGCCGGTGCGCCTCCTCGCTGAGGCGCTGGTCCTCGGGATGAAACAGGTAGGCGTAGGCACGCTGCGACGACCTGCCCACCCGACCCCGCAGCTGGTACAGCTGGGCCAACCCCAACATGTCGGCTCGCTCCACGATCAGTGTGTTCACCTGCGGCAGGTCGAGGCCGGACTCGATGATCGTGGTAGCCACCAGGACGTCGTACTCGCCGTTCCAGAAGTCGAGCATCACCTGCTCCAACTGCCCCTCGTTCATCTGCCCGTGGGCGACGGCGTATCGGGCCTCGGGAACCAAAGCCTGCAGCCTGACTACTGCGTGGTCGATCGACTGCACCCGGTTGTGGACGAAGAAGACCTGCCCTTCGCGCAACATCTCGCGTCGAATGGCCGCCGATACGGCCCGCTCGTCGTGCGGTCCGACAAACGTCAGGATGGGATGCCGATCTTCGGGCGGAGTCGCGATCCGGCTCACCTTCCTGATACCTGTCAGGGCCAATTCGAGAGTGCGCGGGATCGGCGTCGCGGTGAGCGTGAGCACGTCCACCGAGGTGCGCAGCGCCTTGATCCGGTCCTTGGCCGACACTCCAAACCGCTGCTCCTCGTCGACCACCAACAAACCCAGACCGTCGAGGCTCACGTCGTCGCTCAACAGTCGGTGAGTTCCGATGACCACGTCGACCGAGCCGTCGCCGACGCCGGCGGCCACCGCTCGCTGCTGCTTGGGCGTCAGGAACCTGCTGAGCATCTCGACCCGGCCCGGATAGGGGGCGAAGCGCTCCGAGATGGTCTGCTGGTGCTGCTGGGCCAGCAGAGTCGTCGGACACAGCACCACCACCTGCCGCCCGTCTTGGACCGCCTTGAACGCGGCGCGAACCGCCACCTCCGTCTTGCCGAAGCCGACATCACCGAATATCAGCCGATCCATCGGGTCTCCCGATTCCATATCGGCCTTGACGTCAGCGATGGCGGTCAGCTGATCCGGAGTCTCCTCGAACGGAAACGCCGCCTCCATCTCGCGCTGCCACGGTGAGTCGGGGGCATGGGCGTGTCCCGGGACCTGAGCTCGCGCCCGATGCAAGGCGACGACTTCTTCGGCGACCGCGGCGACCGCCTGGCGGACCCGGCCGCGAGTTCTCTCCCAGTCGGTCCCACCCATCCGGCTCAACCGGGGCGACTCGCCACCGGTGTATTTGCGGATGGCGGCGAGCTGATCCGTCGGAACGTACAGCTTGTCCTGTCCGGCATATGCAACCAAGAGGTAGTCGCGCTCGACGCCGACCAGACTCCGGGTCACCAGTCCCTCGAAGCGTCCTATCCCGTGAATGTGGTGAACCACGAAGTCGCCCTCTGTCAGGTCGCCGTAGGTGGCGGCCGTGCCTCCGACCGATCTGACGCCGACCCTGCGATGGGCCCTCCGTCGCCCGGCGATCTCGCGTTCACCGAGGACTGCGACACCCAGTTCGGCCAGAACGAAACCGTGGTGAATGCCGGTGGCAATGATCCCCGATCCCGGCTCGATCGTGTCCCGCCGCGGGAGCGACAAGCCCGCCTCGCCCAGCAGGCGAGCCACCCGGTCCGCCGCGGCAACGCCGTCCATTGCGACGAGGACGTCCGAGCCGCGGCTGATCAGCGCGCCGATGGCGGCTGCAACCGACTCGGCATCACCCGCTACCGCATCGAACCCTCCGATGGTGATCGAATCGGCACCGGGTCCCGCTGCCAGCACCGGCGCCTCCAGGGTCCGCTCCAGAGGGAGCAGAGACCCCAGGTCGAGGTAGAGGGCCGGGTGGTCACCGGCCTCCGGAGCGCCGGGCCCCCAGGTGGAAGCGAGCGCCGCCGCCAGTTCGCTCTCCTCGGTCAGAAGCTCGGTAGCTCTATCCCGGGCCCGGGACGGCTCGAACAGAACTATCGATGTCGCCTGATGCGCTTCGTCGATCACCGCCGACTCCCCGGTGAGCCACGGCAGCCAGGATTCGATACCGGGAAACGACACACCCTCGGCAATGCGTTCCCACTCGGCGGCGGCCCAAGGGTCCGTTTGGCTCAGCTTCGCCGCGGCGGCCGCCATCTCTGAGTCGGGTCGCATCTCCCGCGCCGGGAAGATCACCGCCCGGTCGACCGCATCTTCGGATCGCTGCGTCGCCACCGAGAACCTGGTGATCTCGTCGATCTCGTCGCCCCAGAAGTCGATCCGCACCGGGCCGGCCGCCTGAGCCGGGTACAGGTCGACGATCCCGCCGCGCACCGCCATCTGCCCGCGCGACTCGACCCGGTCGGTGCGTTCGTATCCCAGCCGTGCGAGCGCCCGCACGATCGCCTCGAAGTCGGCCGACCCACCACGTTCCAGTTCGATCGGCGCCACCGCCGAGGGGCTCACCCGCTGTACCGCGGCCCGGACCGAGGCGACGACTACCGAGCCGGCCGTACCTTCCCGCAGGATGTGACGCGCCTGCATCCGGGCGGCCATCGTCGCCACATTCGGCGACACGTGTTCGAACGGGAGCGTCTCCCATGCCGGGAGGTGGAACACCGTCGGCAAGAAGAGCTCGATATCATCGGCGAGGTCTTCCGCATCGCGTTCCCCGGCGACGATCGCCAGCACCGGACCGTCACGCTGGGTGGCGAGACCGGCCAACCAGAAGGCGCGCACAGCCTGCGGCACGACCAGCAAACCGGACGGCTCCGGCGCGGGTCGAGCCGCCCATCGCTCGACGAGGGCGGACAGAGGTGGTGTCATATGTGAGGGTGGGATAGTACGACTCGCTGCGAGTCGGTTTCCCGTTCCTTACGTGGTCGGGTAGAAGGTGACCGACGCGCTCACCTGCGCCTCACATGACGCGCCGTCGAGTTATCCGTTTTCCGAAAGAGTCGCCGGGCAGTTCGGAAAACGGACAACGGATAACTGGCTTCCGATCACACCAGGCCTTGCTCCCGATACCACTCAACAGTCTCGCGCAGCCACTCTTCTGGAGGCGTATACCTAAAACCCCACTCTCGTTCTATTCGGCTTCCGTCGTAGGTGTGTCCGTGGCGGAGGGCGCGGACCATCTCGGTGCACAACGGGGCATCCCGACCGACGAGCCGATACCAGCCGCCGACCGCTCGACCGACCCCGGCGAGTAGCCACGGCG
>JAZGIX010000238.1:0-8509 GCA_036482315.1 Acidimicrobiia bacterium
AGTAACAAGGATCGATCCGAGCAATACGAATGCGAGTTCCAAAGTGCCCAACCTCCTAATTGGTCGTGAGGGCGTATCCCCTTACGGTCATTAGACCCCGTAACTAGCCTTCGGGTGACACCCCAAAACACCGAATTTGAGCCTGTGGATAAGTCACGTCGGCCCTTGGCCGAAGTCACCAGTACTTGATGGCGTCGCGCAGGTCGTGTGGGGCGCGTCCACCGCCACGAGCCATCCATGCGGTCGAGTATCCAGTAGCCAGAAGAGCCCGCTCCTTCCGAGCTGGTTACTGGTTACTGGCTACTGGGTACTGCGCCCGAGCGCGTCGAGCCACTCTTCGTCGTCTACCCCGAGACCTTCTGCGATTCGGTTGATGTAGTTGAAGTAGGCACACACTTGGACCGCGTCGTTGATCGCTCTGTCGGACCAGCCGACGGCCCGCAGGGCCTCGATGTCCTCCTCGTTGCATGAGCTGGGGGAGATGGTCAGCTTCTCGGCGTGGTCGAGGAGCGCCACTGTGGGGGCGTCGAGGTCGGCGGAGCGCCAATCAGCGGCAAATCGATCCACCATGTCCTGATCGTCCACCTCCGACCGGAGGTCGTGCAGATGCGCCTTGATTCAGTAGTGACAGTCGTTTGCCTGTGACGTGACCACCGCAATCATCTCGCGGTGGCTACGGGACAACGGTGACTCTCCGAACATCACCTGGCCGTACATTCGCATCGACTCTCGCAGCGTCTCCGGACTGAGGCTCTGGATGGCGACGATCTCCCACAGTCGCCCCGCAGACTTGGTTCGAGCCTGGAAGATTCTGTCGAGCAGACCATCGGCGTCTTCGGGGGAAACCTTGTCGATGTAAGGCATGGGCCCAGTATCCAGTTCTCAGGAGCGCTTAACAAGGCCGTGGAGTCGGAGGGCCCCCCTCCAATCGAGCTGCGCTCGATTGACTCCCCCTCGAGGGGGGAGTGGTTCTCTCTTGCTAATTGCTTTCACTACCTACACGTGTAGTCCCGCTCCTCAGCCGTGGCTGCGATTCGACAGGCCATGCGGGGGAAGACGGCTCGGTGCGCCGGGAGCATCACCCACCAGTAGAGGCGTCCCCATAGGCCGCGGGGACGAAACCAAGCCGACTGGACGAGATCGGAACCATTCTCGGTCTGGCAGGCCTCCCACTCGATCCACGCTTCTCCGGGAAGCTTCAATTCGGCGCGGAGACGGAGGACCTTCCCAGGTTCGACGGCTTCGACTCGCCAGAAGTCGATGGCTTCGCCGGCGCGCACATCGGTTGGATGCCTGCGACCGCGTCGCAGTCCTACTCCTCCGAAAACTTGGTCGATCACTCCGCGGATCCTCCATGCCCAGTCCAGCCAGTAGTAGCCGTTGTTGCCGCCGATCCTGCTGAAGGCCCAGAAGAGATGGGCGGCATCGGCTTCGGTGGGGATCACCTGGCGGTTCAGGTAGGTGGTGCTGCCGTTCAAGCGCGGGTCGACTCCGGGCGATTCGGTATCTGCTGCTCCTGCGTCGGACCACCTCGTCGTCACTCCGGCGGGAAGTCGTTCCAAAGCCTTACTCACTGCAACCCGATACGTGGTTTGGCCGATCCGCTGATCGGGCGAACGAACAATCACCTCATTCCGCAGGCTCTCGACCAGGGGTCTTGCCACCGATGTGGGTAGCGGTGTGACCAGTCCCACCCACTGGGAGGAGAGTCTCGGGCTGAGGAGGGGGAGCGTGATGATTCGCCTGCGTCGTAGGCCCGCTTCTTGGGCGTAGATCCGCATCATTTCTTCGTAGGTGAAGATGTCCGGACCCCCGAGGTCGATGATGCGGCTGCCGTCGTGCTCGATGGAGTCGACGAGCGCATCGAGGACATCGGTCACCGCCACCGGCTGGCAGGCGGACCGAACCCATTTGGGGGATGTCATCACTGGGAGGGCCTCGGTGAGGTGACGGAGCATCTCAAAAGACAGCGAGCCCGACCCGATAATGATCCCGGCTCTCAATTCGGTGACCGGAGTCAGGCCGGATGCGAGAATTCGGCCCACCTCGTGCCGGCTCGCCATGTGTTTGGAGTGCGCTGAGGCAGGTTCTCCGAGGGTCCCCAGATAGACGATTCTGTCTATCCCCCCATCTGCCGCAGCCTCTGCGAAGTTGGCTGCTGCCGCCCGATCCCGGTTCTCGAAACCCTTGCCGCCGGCCATGGAATGAACCAGGTAGAAGGCAGCGTCACATCCGGCAGCCGCCTCCTTGAGCGAGACCACGTCCAATACATCGCCGCCGACGACCTCGATCTGATGACGCCAGGGCCGGAGGTCGAGATTCTCGGGTGAGCGCGCCAGACAGCGGACCTGATGCCCGGCCTCGAGCAGACGGGGCACCAGTCTGCCGCCGATGTAACCGGTGGCCCCAGTGACGAGGATTCTCATTCGGCGCGCGAGAGTAGGAGTGAGGTCAGAGTTATGAACGATCGTCGCCGTCGTCGTAGCGATCATGCGTCCCGGCAAGGGCCACGATGTACTTGTCGATGCACTTCCGCACCTTTCCGATGACCGGGTCGTGTTCTTGGTAGTGGGTGACGGTCCTGACTCTGAGCGCCTTCGGGCCCGGGTCGGAGATCTCGACCGTGTGGTGTTTGCGGGATTTCGTGACGATGTCGGGAAGATCCTCGCCGCGGCCGGCTGCGCACGTTGTACGACGAGGTCCTGCGCTACGACCGGTAGCGGAAGGCTAACGTCGGCGCCCCGTCGGACTGGAGGGGTCTATGGCCGCCACCATCACCATTGCTCCCATTGTCGAAGGCATGGTGGAGGATTGGCGTGCCTTCGTTGGGGAGCTGCAAGGCCCGCGTCGGATCGAGTGGGCACAATCGCAACGTCGTCGCGGCATCACTCGCCAGGTGGTCACTCTGGCCGAAGGTGAAGCGGCGTTGGCCGTTCTGTACACGGAGGCCGCGGACGTCGAACAGGCAAGAAAGCTCTTGGCCGACTCCGACGACCCGTTCGACTCCTGGTATCGCCAGCAGTTGGCGAGTCTCCACCAGGAACCGTACGACACCGAGGTCGTATTCGATTCTGCTCCCAAGCCCGGACCGTGGAGGGGATGGCGATGATCCGACGTCTGATGCTGATCGGTTTGGCCCTGAGCCTCGTCGCAGTTGCATGTGGTGACGACGATGCGAAGCCCATCTTTAGTTCGACCACCCAGGGGCCTCGGACCACGACTGCTGGGATCGGCAGTGATTTTGAGGCATATCCCGACACCATCGTGGAGGAGTACGTGACCGGCTGCGTGTCTGAGGCCGACGAGGGCTTGTGTCGTTGCACTATTGACGAGTTCCAGCAACGGATCAGCCTGGTTGAGTTTCTCGAATTCATCGACACCGACATCGACGCGAGCCCGGTGGTCCAGGATGTGATCGAGTTCTGTCTCATCCGGGGATTCAGCGACACGACGACCACGACGGTCGGTGCTGCTTCGACTTCGACGACCGAACCAGAATTCACTTCGATAACCGATATCGAGACCATCACCCAGCTCACGATCGCGGACCTGGAGGAGTGGTGGGGTTCCGAACTCCCCGCGGTGTTCGGGGTGGCATATGAGCCGGTGAGCGGATTTGGCCCGTACTTCATATCTCAGGGCGACATTCCGTTCTGTGGCGGCCCGCTCAAGCGCGAGGAGTTCGAGATCAACGCTTTCTACTGCTCGATCGACGACACCGTGCAATGGGACGCCGAGAACCTCATGGCCCCCCTCTTCCAGGAGTTCGGCGACTTCACCGTGGCTCTCGTGCTGGCCCATGAGTGGGGGCATGCGGTTCAAGCCAGATTCGGTTTCGACGACATCAACCAGCCGACGATCGTGAGCGAACTTCAGGCCGACTGTCTGGCCGGCGCCTGGACGGGCCGGATCGAAGGGGAGGAGAGCAATCTGCTCCGTCTGGAGCCCGGCGATCTTGAGGAGGGGATGGCTGGATTCCTGCTGATCGGCGACGAACTTGGTACCGATCCGGGAGAACCCAACGCCCACGGCGGCTCGTTCGCTCGTCTCAACGCCTTCTTCGAGGGCCTCAACGATGGCACGACCCAGTGCGCAACCTATGAGGAATCGCATCCCGAGTTCTTCTCTATACCGTTTAGGCCTGCCGAACCTGGTGTAGATCCTTTTGATCTCGAGCTCGAAGAAACCGCTCCCCTCTTGATTGGGGCGCTCGAGGCCTTTTGGGCGACCAAGTATCCCGAGCTATTCGGTTCGCCGTGGCTGCCTGTATCAGCAAGCATTCCGTATCTACCGTCATCCGACTTGCTCCCCGCGTGTGGAGGGACCACGTACGAGCGAGAGTTCTACGAGGGCAAGGCTTTCTATTGCTCTGCCGACGACTATGTGGCCTGGGACGATGAAAGGCTCTTCCCCGATCTCTACAGGAGCATCGGCGACTTTGCCATCGGACTGATCCTCGCCAACGAGTGGGGGCGGGCCGTCCAGAGCCGGGCCGGGCTTCCCATCACTACTCCCGCTGCCCAGCTTCAAGTGGACTGCCTTACGGGCGCTTGGACCGCAGCGCTAGTACCCGCTCCCAACCCGACTGGGATCTTCCTGTCCCCGGGCGACCTCGAGGAGGGCATTGCTGGGTTCCTGACCCTCTCGGCGGCGCCGGGCGAGGAGGGGGTAGTGTCGGCCTTCGACCGGTTCGAGGCGTTCAAGGACGGCTTCGTTTTGGGCACCGACAGCTGCGGCCTCTGAAATCGACCCAGTTCGGCTGCTCACCTACCATCAGTGGTCGAGATGAAACCAAGTGATCTCATCCGTCGCCCGCTGTACCGGCTGTATGAACAGCGACTCCTTCATTCGCTCGAGGGGATGCCGCACCACATCGGGGTCATTCACGACGGGCATCGGCGTTTCGCGCGGGCATCGGGTCTCCCCGACTACGAAGCCGGGTATCGAGCCGGCATGGACAAATTCGTCGAATTCCTGTGCTGGTGCGACGACTTCGAAATACCGGCCGTCACCTGCTGGCTGTTGTCACAGGAGAATCTCAGTCGACCGGATGACGAGCTCAAGCCCTACTACCGGGTACTCATGGAACTCTTCGATCGGCTTCCCGACAGCGTTCACGACGTCAGGTTCGGCGTCATCGGAAGCCTCCATCTGCTTCCGGATGATCTTCGCGAGGCGGCGCAGCGACTTGTCCAGCGATGCGCTTCTGGCTCACGACGGGTCACGATCGCGCTGGGGTACGGCGGTAGGCAGGAGATCGTCGACGCGGTCCGGGACCTGGTCGGCAAATTGAGTGCCGACGGACTGGAGGGCGAAGCCCTGACCGCCGGTATCGACGCCGATACGCTCGCGGCCCACCTCTACACGGCTGATCTGCCCGATCCGGACCTGGTGATCAGGACGAGCGGGGAGAGTCGGTTGTCGGGGTTCTTGCTGTGGCAGGCCGCCTACGCCGAGTACTCGTTTGTCGACGTCTATTGGCCCGATTTCCGCCGGGTCGATTTCCTCCGAGCACTACGCGAGTACACGCTCCGAGAGCGCCGCTTCGGGAAGTGAGGGTCGGCGGCTGCGCCGACTCCAGTCATTAGTCCTTGGTCCTTAGTCCGTAGCTAAAGAGACCCGGCCACAGCTCGCCTCCTGCCTTTTTCCTAACGCCTAATACCTAATGACTGTGCTGACCCGGACCCGGGCCGTCATCTGCGCCCCGTCAACACCCTGGCTCGCCGTGGTTGCCACAGCAGGTGGAACCGGTTCTGAGCTTCTTCCAGTTGTTTCTGACCGCCTTGGTGATCTTGGTGATCGTCGGATCGTCGGAACGTTGCCAGTTGGCAAAGAAGTCGATGTCTTTGAGGGCCATGACGAAAGCCTAGGTCGGCGGCTGCGCCCCCTCCCGCCAAGGACTATTTCGTCAGATACTCCTGCGAAAGATGACTCACCCCGTTTGCTTCCCACAGGCTCATGACGTGTTCCCCGGCGAGTGGGGTTGTACGCAGGCGAATGATCGCTCCGTGATTGGATACGAACCGTTCCCATTCCCACGGTGTCGGGTCGAGTCCGAGTAGGTGCCCGAGGATGACGGCGTTCGTTCCGCCATGGGCGAAGACGACGATCCGATGATGGCTCCCGTCATCGTGCCACAGGTGCTGTTGGGGGAGTCGTCGCACGCCGCGCTGGCGGAGCAGCGCCTCGAATGCTTCGGTGATTCGAACGTGGAAGTCGCGGAAGGACTCTCCACCAGCCAGACCGTCCCACCATTCGTCGAGCGGGCGATCGCGCGCATCGCGGAAGGCTTGTTCGACCACCTGGCTGGGTGTGTCGTCGAACGGAATCCGTATCTCGGTCAGATCGGCGATGGTGAGAGCGGTCTTGCTGATCGTGCGTTCTAATGGTTCGGCGGTCTCCTGGGCACGCTTTGCAGGCGATGAGAGAATCTCGTCGATGCCGTCGAGTGTCGCCAGTCGGCTGGCGACGGCGCGGGCCTGTGCCGTGCCGAGGGCGGTCAGGCCGGGGTCGTGGACGGTTCGCCCGTTCTTGACCCACTCGGGCTCGCCGTGACGAACGAGGATGATCTCCATCAGTTGCCCGGGTCGGTCGCGGCGAATGTGAAGCTGCGTCGCGCCGGGGGCGGAGAGGGGCAGCAGATCATGTGCAATCGTACGGCCCCTGAATAAAACGAGCGGCCAACCAACAGGTTGGCCGCCCGTCTAGGGAGGAAACGCCGTCTTCGACGTCAACATCAATATCGTCCGGCCCGGCTTCCACTTGAGATCTTTTCCGTCGGTTGGGGGTGCTTCTCTCCGCAAGTTTCAGCATCTGCAATACAGTGTGACCTCGTGAACATTGCCGTATCCCGATCCCCGCTGCGACTCCTGGTGTATGCATTGTTGGCAGTTCCGGCAGTCCTGCTCGCCGTGGACATGACCATCTCGTATAGATGGATCGCCCCTCCCGAGACTACGGATGTGGTGGTGGGGCAGACGACCGACGAATCGGGCGAAATGGTTGACATCACGAAGGACGTCCTGACCGATACCGGACGTTCTCAACGCCGGCGCGACCTGCTGTTCGGGGCGGGCCTGTTCGTTGGTGGGGCGGCTGCGATCGGATGGGCCCTCAAGGAATTGGCTCGACCGACCCGTTTCCTGATCGCCGATGACGAAGGACTGCTCGTCAGAGTCGACGGTCTGAGGCAACCGCCGCGTCGTTTCGGGTGGTCCGATATCGCCGAGCTGCGGTCCGGGATCGTCGAAGACGATGGAATCGATGCACCGGTGCTGTCAATCCGTCTTGTGGATGTCGAGCAGGTTCCTCATCTACCGGCAGGCGGGTATTCGGAGCCGCCATGGCTGCATCTGTACTCGGATGAGTGGGATCAACCGGCCCACCAGGTGGCCGCGGCGCTCGAGCACAAGATGGTGAGACGCGAGTCGACGGAGGAGCCGGAGTGAAGATCGGGTCTCACGTGTCGAACGGTGAGCCGCTGACGGAAGCAAAGGCTCGCGATGCCGATTTGGTTCAGATCTTCCTCTCCGATCCGCAGTCATGGAAGAAGCCACTGCCGCGTGACGATGCGGAAGAACTGATCGCCGCAGACACGCCGATCTACGTCCACTCGTCGTATCTGGTGAATGTCGGCTCATCGAACAACCGGATCCGCATCCCGAGCCGCAAGATCATCGCCGGCACCATCGAAGCGGCTGAGGCTGTGGGAGCATCCGGCGTGATTGTTCATGGCGGGCATATCGACGACGACGAGGACATGTCGATCGGATTCGAGCGATGGCGCAAGGCGCTCGACAGCGTCGAACTGACCGTCCCGCTGCTCATCGAAAACACCGCAGGGGGCGGAAACGCCATTGTGCGCGAGCTCGACAACTACGGCCGGCTCTGGGAGGAGATCGGCGACTACGGCGTTGGGGTTTGTCTCGATACGTGCCACGCCTGGGCGGCCGGTGAGGATTTGAGCACGGTCGTGGAGCGGATCACGGACATGACCGGACGTATCGACCTCGTCCATTGCAACGACTCGCGCGACCCTCTCGGGAGTAACCGAGATCGTCATGCCAATCTCGGTGCAGGAGAGATCCCGGTGGACCTCCTGGTGGAGGTCGTCCGATCGGCCAATGCCCCGGTCGTAGTCGAGACCCCCGGAGGAGCCGAGGAGCAGGGCGCAGACATCGCCTTGCTGCGACAGCAACTAGCGATCGCCAAGGATTGATCACTCCCCCCTTGTGGGGGAGTCGATCGGCGGAGCCGATTGGTGGGTTCTGATCACTCTCCCCTTGTGGGGGAGTCGATCGGCGGAGCCGATTGGTGGGGGGTCGTCCGCTGATCCCCTCACCTCGAAGTGCTACCGCTAGCCCAGATACTCCGCGAGTGCTGCCTTGGTCGGATCCTCACCGGCCGCAAAGGCGTCGACGAACCCATGAGCGTCTGCGTCGCGGAACTGGACCGGTGGGCTCTTCATGAAGTACGACGACGGTGCGAGCAGCGGACCGCCGATGCCCCG
>JAZGIX010000239.1:0-4849 GCA_036482315.1 Acidimicrobiia bacterium
CGCGCTGTTCGAGGGCGTGACGGCAGCGTTCGATCAACTCGACGACCCGATCCCACTCCCGCGCCGAAGCGAGCCCGTCGACGAGCCTTATCAGAGCATCCAGGTCGCCGGCGGCGACGGCTGTGGCTAGGTCGGTCACGAGGCGGGAGCGTAGCGACCGGGCCACGGCGGGTAGCCTGATTCCCGATGGCAACCCCCAACAATCTCCTCGAGCGAATCCCGACGCTCATCCCCTACTGGCTGGCGTGGCCGATGTCGGCCCTCGCCGCGATCAGTGCGTTCGCCGGCGCCGGGCTGCTCTTCGCCTCGGCCGCTTTGGGGAGCGTTGCCGCGGCAGTCTGGGGAGGGATCTCATTCCTGGTTGCCGCCGTCACCTGGCACGTGGCCGACTACGCCCAAACCAACCGTCCCGTTTAGACCCGTTCCGTCCTGAAGCTGTCCGGCTCAGCCCAGCGACTGGATGTACTCGACCAACGCTTGCACTTGGGCGTCGCTGAGAGCGGCTGTCAGTCCTTCCGGCATCACCGGCAAGAAGCCGGCCACGATCCTGACCGACGGGCTGAGGATCGATTCGAGAAGGTAGGCCTCGTCGGCGAGGGCGACGGTGCCGTCCTCAAAGGTGCGTTCGGACCCGGCAACACCCTGCCACGAGGGACCTACCCGACCGTCCCGTCGATGCTGTGGCACGCCGTGCAGCCAAGCGACGTAGTGAGGGCGACAGCGTCGATTGCGGGCTCGACCGCAGTGGTGCTGGGGGCGACCGTCGTGTCGGCCGCGGCCGGAGCCACCGTGGTCGGTGGGGAGCCGACTACCGAATCAGACGTGTAGTGATCAAAGGTCAGGATCGCGGCAAAGATCAGCACCACAATTGTGAAACCCGCAGCGAATCCGACAACCAACCAGTCGCTACGGGCGAAATCGCTCGAAGTCTGTTCCGTTGAGATGCGGGTCCGTCCTTTCTTGCCGAAGGCCGAGATCCTAACCACAGGTAATTGGTGGCCGGAACGTTATTAGAGAAGCAGCTCGGCGAGGGTTCGCAGCGTCGTCACGTCCTGGGCCATTGCCACGATGGTCGTCACACCCGAATCTTCCCACGCTTCAAGCCCGTCGCGAATGCGCTCCTTGGAACCGATGAGCGCAACCTCGTCGACCATCTCGTCAGGGATTTCGCCCATCGCTTCGGCGCGTTTCCCGTCTAGGTACAGATCCTGTATCCGGGTGGCTTGCTCTTCGTACCCGTAACGGCACGCCAGGTCGAAGTAGAAGTTCTTTCCCTTGGCACCCATTCCACCAACGTAGAGGGCCAGTGCCGGCCGCACCCCCCACCTCGCCTGATCGACATCATCGGTGACGATCGTCGGCACCGATGGAGCGATGTCGAACCGCTCCGACTTGCCCGGCTCTCCGGCCGACGAAAACCCGGCCTCCAGGTGGGGCTTGAACACTTCAGGGGCGTGTTGCGGGCTGTACCAAACTGGGAGCCAGCCGTCGGCGAGCTCGGCGGCGAGCGCAACGTTCTTCGGCCCGATCGCAGCCAGGTAGATCGGTATGTCGTAAGTCGGCTTGATGGTGAGGCGAAGCGAACGCCCCAGGCCGGTCGCTCCCGGACCCGTATAGGGCAGTTGATAGTGCTCGCCGTCGTGGGTGACCCGTTCTTTGCGATCGATGATTTTGCGAACGATCTCGAGGTACTCGCGCGTCTTGCCAAGCGGCTTGCCGTACGGGCGCCCGTGCCACCCTTCGACCACCTGGGGGCCCGAAAGGCCGAGTCCGAGCAGGAATCGGCCCCCGGACAGCTCAGAGAGCGTCACCGCGGTCATGGCGGTCATCGCAGGCGTCCGGGCCGGCATCTGGAGAATTCCAGCGCCGAGTTTGATCTGGTCCGTAGACGCCCCGTACCACGAGAGCATCGTGACGGCGTCGCTGCCGTAGGCCTCGGCCGCCCAAACCGAGTGATAACCGAGCCTGTCGGCCTCGAGCACCAGCTCGAGTTTCGACTCCACCCGAACGCCCGAATACCCGACCGACAACCCGAGTCTCATCTTGTCTCCCGTCTTGGACCGTCCGCCAATAGGCGGACGGTCCGGCGCTATTCCATGCCTCTTCGCCATGGGCTCATCGCTGTGTGGCCCGGGACCCCAACCGGCCACCGAGTCCGTGCCCATCGGCGCGCCCTCCCTACCTATGGCTCTTCGCCATACGGCTCATCACGGTGTGGCCCGGGGGCCCCGACCCCAGGCCACCGAGTCCGCGCCTATCGGCGCGCCCTCTTTGACACCGATCCCTACCGAATGTACCCGGAGTGTGGCTGATCCTCGGATCGAACCCGAGATCCGGCGAGCACAGCCGATATCATCGCGGACCAATGCGGACACTGAGGCGAGCACTCACAGCGCTTCCCGCCATCCCGGTGGCGGTCACCGGCGTACTCGTGGTCCAAGTGATGCGGGCGGCGCACCGTTCCGATCTGCCCTCGTACCCCAACCAGGATCCGAGCGGGACCTTCGGCAACCCCGATCTGCCGCCGCTGCGCATCGTGGCATTGGGAGATTCCTCGATCACTGCACCCGGCATTGAGGACCTCGACAGCACCTGGGTGAGGCGGGTTGCGATCGCCCTTAGCGCGCAGTATCGAGTCGAGCTGATTTCGGTCGCGGTCGGTGGCTCCAAAGCGCGGGACGTGATCACAGGACAACTCGCCGATGCAATGGCGCTCGAACCGGATATCGCCATCGTCTCCGTCGGCGCCAACGACGCGATCCGAGGCTCGTCACCGGGTCGTTATCGCGAGGAGAATCGAAGAATCCTGTCGGATCTCGAGCAGGTCAGTGGCGCCGTCGTTGTGGTTGGAGTCGGCGACCTCGGATCCATTCCGCGGCTCCCCACGATGCTGCGGCCATTCCTCACTTGGTGCGCAGCCAGATTCGACCGGGCCGCAGCAACCGCGGCGGCCGAGTTTCGACAAGCCGTCAAGGTCCCAACCGTCGGACCGATGTCGACCGCGTTCTGGGAGGATCCTGGACTATTCGCCGGTGATCAATTCCATGTCGGCGAAGAAGGCCACGCGATCTTTGCCGATCAGGTACTCCCTTCGGTGCGAGCCGCGCTGGCCATCGCGAGCCAACCGTAAACCCGTGGCTAACCGGCGTCTCGCACGACGATGTCACCCGACATCGTCGTCACCGCCAATCGCGCCGTCGTCCCGGTGCCGGGACCACCGCTGTCCACCGGATAACGGGTACGGATGTCGCCCGAGAGGCTCTGGAATTCGACGGCAAAGCTCCGGCCCGCCGTCAGCCCGAGGCGAACATCGCCCGACAACGTCTTGGCTTGAAAGAGGTCACCGGTGAATCGCTCGACCTCGATGTCGCCTGAGGCGGAATGAGCCACCATCGAACCCGCCACCTCCCCGATATCGATGTCACCGCTGGCGGTCTTGGCAACGACATCTTGCGACGAGCCCACCCGCACATCTCCAGATGCGGCAGCTACATCGAGTCGGCCGCCGACGGAGTCGATCTTGATATCCCCTGATGCCGTCTTGATCTTCACGTCGCCCGACACGGCACCGACCGCAACATCTCCGGAACCCGATTCGACCACCAGGGCTGCTATCTCGGTGGTTACCGTCACATCTCCGGATGTCAGACGGGTGTGAACGTCGGCACCGGTTCCGAGGCGCAGCTCGACATCGACGCCTGCCCATCGGCCGATGCGACCGCCTTCGGGTTCGATCACGATCCGGCCACCTCGCTCCTCGACCAGGAACCGCTCGAGGGTGGCCTCCCTCCCCGACATGCGCACCTCGACCACAGCTTCCTCGCCGCCGACCACCCGGGCCGCCCCGGCCGGGAGCCGCAAGAAGATTCGCGGCGTTCCGCTGATCTCGAACCTCTCGACTCGTCTGCTCATGTCTCGATCGTCCCAGTGACCCGACGCGACCGACGCCTGCTCCGCTCGGATGCCTGTGAGCCCAGCGTCCGCACGAGCCACGAGTTGACCGACTCCCCCAGCTCTTCTGCCGCCACCTCGACCTGCCCCTTGAGGGTTGGTGGAAGTCGCAATGTGATGCGGGCATCGAGCGATTCGGCTCCCATCTCGGCCGATTCACCGAGCGACCGAACCTGCAGGGATGGCTCTCCTTCCTTGAGCACGACGTCGATGTCGTGGGATGAGAGCTGTGCGGAAACCTCGGCCGCAGCCTGCTCGGCGAGGTCCAGGGCGATCTGATGGATCACCGGTTCGAGCGTGGCCAGCAAGGTGGAGGCCATCGCCTCCATCTCGCTGTCGCCGCCGCTGATCAGCACCTGTTGCTCGACCGCGGCTTCCAACCGATTCATCGCGATGCTCGTGTCCATTCGCCTCATCTCCTCAATGCTCAACGTGCAGCAGCGGGGCGCAGCCTCACCTTCGTCGTGGTCCGAACCGACGCCTTCCGACTCCGGCGACGACCCGTGCGGTCCCTCCGCTCATCGGCAACTCTGGCCTTGTGCAGCGCCAAATGCGCCTCGGTCGAATACAACATCATCATCCCCTTCTGTCGTCTCAATGTCAAGAATGATGTCGCTATGATGTCATAATGCTGTCACGATGTCAAGGGGGGATTCTTTGCCCGGCCGGACTTCCCCGCCGCCGGCGGGGAACAGGCGCTGGTCCGGCCTCCTCCACCAGGTGGGGCCCCAACCCCACCGGCGGGGAACAGGCGTAGGACACGGAGCGGCCCCTGCTTCGTTTCCACGATCCGCCTACCATCAACCACCTACACACCGGGGAGTCCACGAGGACTGAGAGGGTGGCTCGACCACCGACCCGAGACGACCTGATCTGGGTAATGCCAGCGGAGGCAGCA
>JAZGIX010000240.1:0-4511 GCA_036482315.1 Acidimicrobiia bacterium
TGGCTCGACGCCCCGGTGCGGCGATACACCTCCCCGGAGCTCCCGACATTCCCCTACTCCAGCGCCCTGGAAGATCAGGTCTATCCCAGCACCGAGGGGATAGTGCAGCGGGCTGTGGAGCTGGCGGAGTACTAGAAGAAGTCCTTAGCCGTTAGTCATTAGTCATTAGGCAGACGGTGGGAGGACTGCTGTCTGACAACTCTCCCCTTTGGGGGGAGTCAAACGCCGCAGGCGTTTGGTGGGGGGCTTCTCCTGACTCCTGCCTCCAGGTCAATTGAACCGAGGCGGCGATAGACACGTATTCCCTCACGTAAACCAGCCAACCGCTACTGGCTACTGGCCGATAATCTTGCGAGGCAATGGACATCACAATCCGAACCGCGACTCCTGACGACCGCGACTACATCGCGTCGTGGACCGCGGGCACCTTCTCGTGGGGCGACTACATCGGTGATGCCTTCGGAGACTGGCTCGAGGAAGAGCACAGTGCCGTGATCGTCGCCGAAGTCGACGGCCTTGCCAAGGCGGTGGGACGGATCCGAATGGTCTCTGATTCGGAGGCCTGGTCGAGCGCAATGAGGGTCCACCCCGACCTTCGCCGGGCCGGAATCGGCACCGCTGTGGGGGAGGCAATGTGGCAGTGGGCCAACGACGCAGGAGCTCGTGTGATCCGATTGGCCGTCGAGGAGTGGAACAGCGCCGCCCGCGGTCAGGTCACCAAGGCGGGCTTTCACCCCATCGGTGACTGGTTCTGGGTACAGCGCGGTGTCGGCGACTCCTCCCCGGTGCCTGAAGGGAACGGGGGACAGCGGGTGAAAGGCTATGAAGCAATCAAGCCGGCGAATTCGGCCGAGGTCGAGCCGGCTCTGCTGTCCTGGAGTGGCGGTGAACTGGCCCGCGCTGCCCATGGCCTGTTTGCGATCGGGTGGACGTGGCAACGGCTGACGGTGTCACTTCTCACAGAAGCCGCCAAGCAGCGAATGCTGTGGGACGGCCGTCCCGGGTGGGCATACGCGGCGCCGGTTGGTGATCGATTCGAGGTCTCGTGGATCGAGACCAACCCCGAAGATTCCAAAGCCATGGTTCGGGCACTCGTCGAGCGCGCCGCCGACTCCGGATCTGACACGATGCGGGCAATGGTTCCCGATGTGGATTGGCTGATCCAGGCCTTTCGCCGCGCCGGCTTCGAAACCGGCGGAATCACTGTCTTCGGCCTGGCGCTCTGAGAGTCCAACTGAGTTCCAGAGCGGTTAACTCTCGACAGGGGTGCTGAGGCGTTCGACCTGATGCCAGACGATCGCTCAGAGGCCCGAGAGGCTCTGGCATCACCCGGTCTTGCGAAGGATGCTGTGGGTTTGCCGACGTGGTCGGGCGCAAGAGCCAACTAGATTTCACACGAGTGGGAGGGGAGCGATGAAACGACGCCGGACGCTGACCAATTGGGGTGCCTTCGAAGTCGAGACCGACGGTCACGACATCACGGCGGTGCATCCATTCGCCAAGGACCCCGATCCGTCACCGATTGGACAGTCGATGAAGGCGGTGCGGAAGAGCCGGGTCGAGCGCCCGGCGATCCGCGAGTCCTGGTATCGGAATGGCCCCGGATTCAACCCGGAACGTCGCGGTCAAGAGCCTTTTGTTGAGGTCGAATGGGACGTCGCCTTGGACTTGCTCGCCGCCGAGCTCGAACGAGTGCGATCTGAGTACGGAAATCAGGCGATTTTCGGCGGCAGCTACGGCTGGGCCAGCGCTGGTCGCTTCCATCATGCTCTGAGCCAGATCCACCGTTTCCTCAACTCGATCGGTGGATTCACCTACTCGGTGGACGACTACTCGATAGCTGCCGGCCACGTGATCACTCCTCACATCTTCGGGTTCTCTTTCGACGACATCACGGACGAACAACCACACTTCGCTGAGATAGCCGAAAACACGGAGCTAATGGTGAGCTTCGGAGGCGTTGCGGTCAAGAACAGCCAGGTCACGTATGGGGGACAGGGCCGCCATATGCTCACCTCCCATCTCGAGACCTGCCGTGACCGTGGTGTCAGATTCGTGAATCTCTCGCCATTGCGTGAGGACATGATCGAGGCAGTCGAGGCCGAGTGGATACCGGTGAGACCGAGCACGGACACGGCAGTCATGCTTGGTCTAGCCCACAGCTTGCTTGTCGCCGGAGAGCAGGATGAGGAGTTCCTCAGCACCTACTGCGTCGGTTGGGACCACCTTCGCTCCTACCTGTTGGGCGAGGCGGACGGCGTCCCCAAGACTGCCGAATGGGCCGGTCACATCTCAAGTGTCGATCCCGATCGGATTCGGTCTCTCGCGGCCGAGATGGCACGGGGGCGGACCCTGATCACGGTGAGCTGGTCGGTGCAGAGGACCGACCACGGGGAGCAGACCTACTGGATGGCCGCAGCCCTGGCGGCGATGCTCGGTCAGATCGGACTTCCCGGCGGCGGCGTCGGCTACGGCTATGGCGCAGTGGGAGTGAACGGGCACGGTGTCGGCTATCACTCTCTCCCGCGGCTCTCTCAGGGTAAGAACGAGGTTGCTGATTTCATCCCGGTAGCGAGGATCACAGACTTGCTTCTCCACGGCGGTGAGGATTTCGACTACAACGGTATGCGGCTCACCTATCCGGAGACCCGTCTCGTCTATTGGGCCGGAGGGAATCCGTTCCACCACCATCAGGATCTCAATCAACTGGCGAGGGCATGGCAGACACCGGACACCGTCGTCTGTCACGAGCCGTTCTGGAACGCTCTGGCCCGCTATTCCGACATCGTCCTGCCGGCCACCACCCCACTGGAACGAAGCGATGTCGGCGGCAATGGGATGGACGACTTCATCTTCTGGATGGAGAAAGTGATCGACCCGGTCGGGGAGTCGAGGAACGACTTCGACATCTTCACCGATCTGGCGGAGCGTCTCGGTGCGGGTGCGAGGTTTGCGGAAGGCCGAACGTCTGATGAGTGGATTGAGCATCTCTACGAGACGTTCCACTCCCATCACCCCGACTACCCCACATTGGAGGAGTTACAGGAGGCCGGCCACTTTCAGATCCCTGAGCAGTGGGTTCCGCCGACCCCATCACAGCTCGTTGCGTTCAGAAACGATCCAGCTGGCTCGGCACTAAAGACACCCTCGGGTCGCATCGAGTTGTACTCGGAGACCATCGAGAATTTCGGCTACTCAGACTGTCCGGCTCACCCCTCGTGGCTCGAACCGTACGAGTGGCTCGGAAACGTGACCCGTTATCCCCTGCATCTGATCTCGAACCAGCCCAAAACCCGGCTGCATTCGCAATGGGACCACGGCGAAACCAGCATGAACGCCAAGGTAGACGGCAGAGAGCAGATCGGCTTGACCCAGAAGGACGCCGACGTCCGCAACCTAGGCCCAGGGGACCTTGTTCGGGTGTTCAACGATCGGGGTGCTTGCCTGGCTTCGGTCACCATTCGAGATGATCTGATCGAAGGTGTTGTTCAGCTTCCGACTGGAGCCTGGTGGGACCCCGTAGAACCAGATGGCTTGTGTCGGGCAGGGAATCCCAACGTCCTAACGCGAGATGTGGGCACATCGTCATTGGCCCAGGGCCCCACTGCGCATACCTGTCTGGTTGATGTCGAGAGATTCATCGGTGAGGCACCTGCGGTACGCGCTCACGAACACCCTCAACTCCTAGCTGACTAGGGCTGTCATCGGCGAGACCCGATCGCGAGTCTGAACCGGAGTGCCGACCGTTCACCTTTCGACACGGGGGCTGAAGCCACAATGAGTTCACCCCCCAAGGAGATAAGGGAACGCCCCGGTCCCTATCCCCGCGGCAGCACGTAGCCGGTGAGGGTTTCCATGTAGTTGGCGCGTTCGTAGGCAGAGGGGTTGGGGGCGCCCTGCCACGACATGGAGCCTTTCATCTGCTCGACCGACTCGTACTCGTTCTCGGTGAGCCACTCGTGGAGTGTGGCGAGGCTCTCCCTCATTCGGCCCGGGCCGTGGAGTATGAGTGCCGAGGCCATCATGGTGACGTCGGCGCCGGCAAGAAGCATCTTCACGACGTCGTACCCATTGTGCACTCCCGTCGTGGCCGCAAGCGACAGATCCACCCGATCGTAAAGAAGGGCGATCCACCGCAATGGGAGCAGCATCTCGGCTTCCGCGCTCAGGACCAGGTCCGGCACCACCTCGAGATTCTCCAGATCGATGTCCGGTTGATAGAAGCGGTTGAACAGGACGAGCCCGTCGGCTCCGGCCTCGGCCAGCCGCTTTGCCATGTTGGCCGTGGATGAGAAGAACGGCCCGACCTTCACGGCCAGCGGCACATCGATTGCCTTCTTCACGTCCTCGACAATCTCTAGATATCTGTGCTCGACGTGCTCGGAGGTCTCGTCGATGTCGGCTGCAATGAAGTACACGTTCAATTCGATCGCCGAAGCGCCGGCGTCGGCCATCTGGGCCGCATATCTGGTCCACCCGCCCGGCGAGGCGCCGTTCAGAGACGCGATCAC
>JAZGIX010000241.1:0-2325 GCA_036482315.1 Acidimicrobiia bacterium
GTTGTGTGCCGGACATGTCCGTTGCCGAGAACCTCGTGCTCTCGTCCATGCCCAAGATGGCGACTTGGGGGATTCTGCGTCGCGACGAAATACGGGCACATGCCCTCGCACTCATAGAAGAGTTCGACATTCACGTTCCCAGCCCGGATGTTCCTCTCGGCCAGCTGTCGGGAGGCAATCAGCAACGTGTGGTGCTGGCTCGGGCGCTGTCGGTCGAACCCAAGGTGTTGGTGGCTCACCAGCCGACCCGGGGTCTTGATGTCGGAGCCATCGAGTACATCGGTGAGCGATTGCGAATAGTCGCCGACGGCGGGATCGGCGTGCTGCTGATCTCGACCGATCTCGGTGAAATCGCCGCCCTGGCCGATCGGATCATCGTCATACATCGGGGCGCCATCATCGGCGGAATGACCCGGGCAGAGCTCGACATCGAGCGGCTCGGCCTTCTCCTGGGAGGTTCGGTCGAGGCGGAGGGTGCCGCATGACCGAGACCAAAGCCCCTCCCGAGCAAATCCCCGACCCACGGTTGACCGGTCGGCGATGGCGTCCGGCGGTGGAGATGACCGCTTTGTACGTGCTGAGCATCGGCGGGGCGCTCTTCATTTCGGCGGTGCTGGTGGCGATCACCGGCAACTCGTGGCAGAGGGTGTTCGGTGCCCTGCTCGATGGGGCCTTCCGTGCCCCCGGCCGCTGGGGTGAGACGCTGACGGTGGCGGCACCCATGCTGCTGGTGGCATTGGGGATGGTGATCGGCGTCAAGGCCGGTCTGTTCAATATTGGTCAAGAGGGCCAGTTGCTGATGGGGGCCATGGCCATGGCCTTCGTCGGGACCAAGCTCGACGGTCCCGGGGTGCTGCTCGTCATCGGCGGCCTGGCGCTGGGGATGATTGCCGGAGGCGGATACGCCGCACTGGCGGCCTTCATGCGGTTCAAACGAGGCGTACCCGAGGTCATCTCGACGTTGTTGCTGGTGTTCATCGCGCTCCAGATCATCGGATTCGCCGTCACGACGGACTGGGTGCTGCGCGACCTCGACCCCAACCGACCGTCCCGCGCTTCGACAAGCGCTCCGCTGCCCGACGACATCCGACTGCCGATAGTCCGGATATTCGGCAATGAGTTCCCGATCGGGATCGTCATCGCGCTACTGCTCGCCGGGTTCGTCGCCTTCATGCTGGGCCGGACCCTGTGGGGATTCAGGATCCGGTTGCTCGGTCACAACCCGTGGATCGCCCAGAAGACCGGAGTCGCAGCGTCGCGGATGGGAACGTGGGCGCTGTTTCTCTCTGGTGCATTTGCCGGACTGGCGGGTGCCGTCATGCTTGCCGGCGGGGGCTCGTCGTACAGGTTGACCCCGGGTTTCTCGACCAATATCGGCTGGCAGGGATTGCTCGTCGCTCTCCTGGCCCAGAGCAGACCGTTGGTGGCGATCCCGATGGCGGTGCTGTTCGCATCCCTGCGCACCGGTGCCAGCTTCCTGGCGGCGACCGGCGTCGACCGCAAGATCGTCGACATCGTCCAAGGCCTGCTCGTGCTCGCGTTGCTGATTCCGCCTGCGATCCAGTTCATTCGGGAGCGACGTCGGGCGTTGGCTGCGGTGGGAGAGGGGGAATAGCCGATGGGTGACTTCTTCTCCGCCTTGGTGGACATATTCGGCAGCCCGACTATCTACGGCAGTGCGGTACGGCTTGGCGGATTCATCGCCTTTGCCGCGCTGGGTGAGCTGGTTGCCGAGAAGGCCGGCACCATCAACATCTCGGTCGAAGGCTCGCTATTGGCGGGAGCGTTCACCGGAGCGATCGGCTACGACCTAACGAAGTCCGTTCCGCTCGGATTGGTTGCCGGGGTCTTCGGAGGCCTGCTGGTGGCTCTCATCCAGGCCAACATGAGCCACCGGCTGACGGCGGACCAATTCATTGTCGGACTGACCGCCAATGTGCTGGTCCTCGGACTGGCCGGGTTCCTCAACGCCAACCTGGACCCGGTGGTGCGTCGAGCGAGTGTGCTGGAGATCCCGGTGTTGTCCGACATCCCGTTGATCGGGCCTGCGCTGTTCGGTCAGACCTGGCCCACCTATTTGCTCTACCCGCTGGTCCCGCTCACCTGGTGGCTCCTCTACAAGACCCGTTGGGGTCTCGAGGTGCGAGCGGTGGGAGAGAACCCGCAGGCGAGCGATGTGTCGGGGATCGATGTCAACAAGCGTCGCCGCCAGGCCATCTATTACGGCGGTCTGCTCGCCGGTCTCGGCGGAGCCTTCCTGGTGCTCGGTCAGATCGGGAGCTTCGACACCAGCTCAGTAGGCGGTAGAGGCTTTATCGCGATCGC
>JAZGIX010000242.1:0-8107 GCA_036482315.1 Acidimicrobiia bacterium
GTCCGAGATGCCGACGCCCAGGACCAGAGGAACCTCCGATCGGGACCGCACTCGGCGTGACAGCTCGGCGGCGCGGCTCGTCGATCCGTCTCTCTCTCCGGTAACGCCCATTTCGGCTATCCCGTACACAAAGGGGTTTGCCTTTTCGACCACCAGGTCGAGGCGAGCATCGGTGGTCGTCGGGGCGGCAAATTGGACGAGGCCGATGCCGGCATCTTCGAGAGCGTCGACGAAAGGGCCGGATTCGTCGACCGGAAGATCGGCGATGATCACGGCCCCGGCTCCTGCATCCCCGACCCTCGCGGCAAACTCGGAGACACCCATCGCCAGAACCGGGTTCACGTATGTCATCACGGCGCACGGCAGAGCCGTCGCCGTTGTGACGCCGGCCGTGATCTCGATGCCTTTCGCCAGAGTCATCCCGGCGGCGAGAGCTTTCATCCCGGCCCGTTGAATCACCGGGCCATCCATCAGCGGATCGGCATATGGAATCCCGACCTCGAACCCGTCTGCCCCGGCGTCGGCCATCGCCGCAAAGAGTTCGAGTGTCGCCCCGGTGTCGGGAAGACCGCACATCATGTAGGGGAACAGCACCGCACGATTGGTCGCCGCCCCAAAGGTGTCGCGGAACGTCACCGGCCGCTCGCTTCAGCAATCTGGTCAACGTCCTTGTCGCCCCGGCCGCTGAGGCATAGGACGACCGTCTTGCCCGCCAGGGCGGCCCGCTCGCGCCACACCCAGGCGAGGGCGTGGCTGGGTTCGAGGGCGGGGATGATCCCCTCGGTGCGCGACATCAGGTCCATCGCCGCCACCGCCTCATCGTCGGTCACGGAGTCATATCGCGCCAAGCCGTCATCCTTGAATTGAGCGTGCTCGGGCCCGACGCCCGGGTAGTCGAGGCCGGCACTGATCGAGTGTGCTTCCAGCACCTGTCCCTCGGCGTCCTGGAGCATGTAGGTGCGCGCCCCATGCAGCACTCCGGGTGATCCGGCCACCAACGACGCCCCGTGCTTTCCCGAATCCAAGCCATACCCACCGGCCTCGATCCCTACCAGGTCGACGTCTCCCCCGGCGAAGGGATAGAACATGCCCATAGAGTTCGATCCACCGCCGACACACGCCACGACGATGTCGGGCTCGATATCGCCCAACTGGACGATCGTCTCGTCGCCGATAACACGCTGCAGTTGACGCACTATCCACGGGAATGGGTGAGGACCGACCACCGAACCAATGATGTAGTGGGTGGTCTCTACCGTTGCCACCCAATCTCGCAATGCGGCGCTGACGGCGTCCTTGAGCGTGCCGGCACCGCTGGTGACCGGCGTGACCTTGGTGCCGAGCATTTGCATCCGTTCGACATTGAGAGCCTGGCGCCCGATGTCCACCTCCCCCATGAAGACCTCGCACTCGAGGCCGAAGAGTGCGCAAGCGGTGGCGGTGGCAACTCCGTGCTGGCCGGCTCCGGTCTCCGCGATCACCCGCGGCTTACCCATTCGCCGCGCCAGCAGCGCCTGCCCGACCGTGTTGTTGATCTTGTGGGCGCCGGTGTGAGCGAGATCCTCGCGTTTGAGCAGCAGGCGCAACCCGAGAACCTCCGACAGGCGCGATGCCTCGTAGAGCGGGGTCGGCCGTCCGACGTAGTCGGTGAGCAGGGATGAGAGCTCTGCCCGATAGGCCGGATCGCTCCATGCCTCTTCGAATGCCCTCTCCAGATCTTCCAGCGCGGGCATCAAGGTCTCGGGCGCGAACCGTCCCCCGAACTCACCGAACCGTCCGGAAGCGTCGGGGCGATCCAACACGGTCATCGCACGGCCTCCACGAAACGTTGCATCAATTCCGGATCCTTCACGCCACGCTCCCGCTCGATTCCCGAGGACACATCGACACCGTAGGGCCTCAGCCGGGTCAAGACCTCCCCTACGTTGTCGGGAGTGAGCCCGCCTGCAACGACGAACTGCGCCGGTGGGCTCGCCACCATCGACAGGTCGATGCCGATGCCACTCCCCGGAACCGGGCCATCGAGAATCGGAATCGCTCCGGTAGGCGCTTCGAGGTCGGCCCCGGGTGCGACGATGATCGGATAGAGCACGTCGTACCCGGCCACCAGGGCAAGCAGCGCTGCGTCCCGGGCGTGCTCACCATGCGGTTGGACTCCGGTCACTCCCGCCAGCAAGGCGGCAGCCAGCACTTCCTCGGGTGGCTCGTCCTCAGTCACAAGGAACCGGGCTATCGAGCACCCAGCCCCTATTTCGGCAGCCGTTGCGGGAGAGACGAACCGCGACGACCGTTGGGCGGTCACAAAGCCGACGGCATCGGCACCGGCGGCTTGGGCCGCGGCCACGTCAGACGCGGTTCGCATCCCGCAGAGCTTTATCCATGTCACGCCCGCACCACCAATCCGGCGATGAAGGCGGCGGGATCATCAGCCCGAGCAGCAGCCGACCCGACAAGCACAGCATCGAAGCCGGCGTCGTGCATTCGGCGAGCATCCTCAGGTGAGTTGATGCCGCTTTCAGCAACGGCGACGACGGTCGACGGAATGTGGCGCCGCAACCGAACCGAGGTGTCGAGATCGACGGCGAAAGTGGAGAGATCTCGATTGTTCACTCCGACGACCTTTGCACCCAGGTCGACGGCCCGGCGCAGTTCTTCCGAGTCATGCGCCTCGACGAGCGCGGTCATGTCGAATCGGCGCACATGGTCGATCAGGCCGGCCAGGGCCTCGTCGGTGAGAATTGCCGCAATGAGCAGCACCGCGTCGGCTCCTGCCGCCCGTGCTTCGTCGATCTGGAGAGGATCGAGGATGAAGTCCTTTCGCAGCACCGGTATCGACGTCGTCCCGCCCACCTGGCTCAGATCCTGCAAGGAGCCTCCGAAGTGGTCGGGCTCGGTGAGGACCGAGATCGCGGCGGCACCACCGCTCTCATAGGCGGAGGCAAGTTTTGCCGGATCGAGATCCGGCGCAATGGAACCGGCCGATGGCGATCGCCGCTTCACCTCGGCAATGACACCCAACCCGGGGGCACGCAGCACCCCGATGAAATCCCGCGGGTCCGCGGAACCTGCGGCTGCCGCTTCGACCTCGCCGGCACGCAGTCGAAGTGCCGCCACCCGGCTGCGGGTCGATTCGAGGATCGATTCCAACATCGGATCATCGTAGGAGCCGATCGGAGTCGCCGGAGGTGTTGGGCAAGGTGACCGCAATAGAGGTGCCCTCGCCCGGCGCACTCTCGACCGAGGTCACGCCGCCCATGGCATCGACCAACTCGCGCACTATCGACAGTCCCAGACCGCTCCCCTCCGGTCGCACCGGACGATATCGGGCAGTGACATAGAGCCGTTCGAAGATGTGAGGAAGGTCGGCGGCGTCGATCCCGGGACCTGTGTCTGAGACAGCCATCCGCAAACCGTGCGGCGTCTCCTCCAGGGACAGCGTCACCTGGCCCGCCTCGGGCGTGTAACGCAACGCATTCTCCAGAAGGTTGCCCACCACCTGCGCCACCCTGTCCGGGTCGATATCCACGATGCCCACCGAATTGATGTCGGCGTCCAGAACAACCTTGGCGGAGTCGGCACGCTCCCTGAAGCTCTCCAGGACCCCTTTGAGATGGGCTGCAATGTCAACCGCTTCCGAACGGAGGCTGAATTCACGCGCCTCGATACGGGACAGCAGCATCAGGTCCTCCACCAACCTCCCCAACCGGCCCGCCTCGGTGCCGAGGACCTTTGCGACGCGATCCAGGTCCGCGGTATCGACTCTCCCCTCCTGCATCGCTTCCGCATACCCGGCGATCGTCGTAAGCGGCGTCCGCAGATCGTGGCTTACCGCGACCAGGAACTCCCGTTCCCGCATCCTCGCTGCCTCCAACTGGCCGGCCATTTCGTTGAACGCTCGGGCCACGTCGGTGATCTCGTCGTCGCCACCCACCTCCACTCTTGCTCCGAAGTCGCCCGCAGCGATGTCGCGTGACGCTTGGCGCAAGGGCTCGACCCGACGTGACAGCCGACGCGCCAGCCCTGCCGCCAGTACGGCCGCCAACACGATTCCGAGCGCGATCGCCCACGCGAAACGCGTCGCAACCTCAGCCCAGGGGATCAGTTCGAGATTGGTTCCGATCAACACGACGAGCGTCCCTCGATCGAGCCGGAATGGCTGTGCAATCGCGGCAACCTGAACGCCGTCGATCTCGGCATCGAAGCTCACGGGGTGGTCCAGATCGACGTCGGCGGGAACCAACGGCAGAAGCACATGGTCGCCCCCGCCCAAGACGACTGCTTCGCCCCGAGGATTGAGGAAAGCGGCCTCCACGTAATCGTGGCCACCAACGGCCCGCACCAGCGCCAGGACCTCCGCGATCCCCTCGAGTGGACGATCCCGCAGTACTCCAGCCGCACGCTCGTCTGTGGCACGTTGTGAGGACGGCTCTAGGTCCCCGAAGAACTGGACCTGAATGATTCGAGCAGTCTCCGAAGCCTGCCGGTGGAACTCGGTCCTGATCGAACTCTCGACCGACCGGTGGATGAGCACCGCTGCGGCCACCCCTCCGATAGCGAGCGTGGACACCGCAACGATCACCATGCTCCAGAAGAAGCGTCTTCGCATCAGGAACCCAAGCGGTAACCGACGCCCCACACCGTCTCGATGGGAATGCCCTCGAGCTTCTTGCGGAGCTGTCGGATATGGACGTCAACGGTTCGGGTCTCGCCGAAGTATTCGTATCCCCACACGGCCTCGAGGATCTGGCCCCTGCTCAGAACCAGGCCGCCGTTCTCGGCCAGATACCACAGCAGATCGAATTCGCGGGCTGTGGGACGGATCGTGTCCCCGGCCACACTGCGGACTTCACGCCGGCCGGAGTCGATCTCCCAACCGTCCACCTCGAGAACCGAGGGCGTTCTGGGAGCATCCTCCGATCGGCGCAACACCGCCCTGACGCGGGCCACCAGCTCACGAGGCGAGAACGGCTTGGTGACATAGTCGTCGGCACCAATCTCAAGACCCACGATCTTGTCGATTTCCGAATCGCGAGCCGTCAGCATGATGACCGGTACGTCGGAGAAGGCGCGAATTCGCCGGCACACCTCCACCCCGTCCATCCCCGGCAGACCGAGGTCGAGCAGCACTACCCGGGGATCGCGATCTCTGACTGCGTCCAGGCCCTGCTCTCCGTTGGGAGCGTGTACCAGTCGGAATCCTTCTTGCTCGAAGTACATCCGAACGAGATCGGCGATCGACTCCTCGTCCTCGATGAGGACCACAGTTCCCCGAGTCTTCATTGCGGTACGTACTCCTGTGCGGTCGATATCAGTCTCGGCCCTGGGTGTAAGAAGAGTGTGAGATTCCTGACAAATCGTCGAGCGGCAGGGCGTGGACACGCCCTTGAACGCTGCCCGAATCCCATCGCACCACCACCGTGTCACCGTCGGCGACTTCTCTGCGCACCATCGCCAGAGCCACAGGCGCCCCTACCGTCAAGGACTCCCCGACCGTCGAGACTGTCCCTGCCGCGGCGTCGTTGGCCACGACCTCCGAACCCGGCGGCGGGAGCACGTTCTCCGTCATCGTGATTCCGACCAGGCGGCGGTTGACTCGGCCGCGCGAGTCGATCCGGGCCACCAACTCTTGCCCGACGTAGCACCCCTTCGTGAACGAGACCGAATCGGCGACCAGCCCCGACTCTTGCGGAATGGTCGCCTCGTCTACATCCAGGCCCATCACCGGCTCACCCGCCTCGATCCTGACTGCATCGGCGGCTATCCGCCCTGCCGGGCTCAGCCCGAGCTCGCCTAGATCTCGATCTTCGGTCCCGGCCAGGAGGAGGCGGTTCAGCGGGTTCCCGCGCAGTAAGGCGGCCATCACGCCATCACGCTCCGCCCAACCCGACCCCTCCTCCAATCCGGCCCGACGCCCGAGTTCCGCGAGGCCCGCACCCCACACTTCGACAATGCTTCTCTTATCGACCTCAAGCTCGACATCAACCCGGAACCTGAACCGCTCCAGATGCTCGGCCACCCCGGCGGCCCGGCCGTGGCCCATAACCAGTCCGACGCGGTCTTCGCCGCGCAATAGCCACAGGAGTGCGAATAATTTTCCCCGAGGCTCCAGCAGGAACGAACGGGCGGTCGCTCCCATCTCCATGGCGGCAACGTCTTGACTCACCTGTCCGTCGAGAAAGGTGACTGCGTCTTTCCCCGTCACCCACAACAGCTCGCTGAATTCGGACACGTAGCCTCGTCCGGCCCGCAGTGCCAGGTATTCCGAAGTCACATCGCCGTAGTCCCGCCGCATTCAGATAGCCCCCGCGGCGCCGATGGCGGCCAACACTGCGGCGGCCTTCTCGACGCATTCCTCGTACTCCCGCTCCGGATCCGAGTCTGCCACCACCCCGGCACCCGCCTGCACCCAGGCGGTGCCGCCGACCGCAACCATCGTGCGCAGGGCGATCGCAGTGTCGACGTTTCCCGAGAAGTCGATGTAACCGACGGCTCCTGCGTACGGCCCCCGGGCAACCGGTTCCAACTCGTCGATGATCTCCATCGCCCTCACCTTCGGTGCACCCGAAACGGTCCCGTGCGGGAAGGTGGCTCTGATCACGTCGATCGGGCTCACGTCGGATCGCAGCGCTCCACTCACCCCGGAAACGATGTGCATCACGTGGGAGTATCGCTCGATCACCATCAGGTCGTCCACGGTCACCGAGCCGAACTCCGAGACGCGGCCCAAATCGTTACGGGCCAGATCGATAAGCATCACGTGCTCGGCCCGTTCTTTGGGATCTGCCAGCAATTCGGCCTCGAGAGCTGCATCCTCTTCGGCAGTTGCTCCTCTCCGCCTGGTTCCTGCGATCGGTCTGCTGTGCACCCGCCCGTCCCTGACCCGAACCATCAGCTCCGGCGACGAGCCGGCGATCGTGATGTCTGCATGGCGCACGAAGAACATGTAAGGCGACGGGTTGACGATCCGCAGGGCGCGATATACCGAAAATGGGTCCACCTCGAGCGGAACCTCAAACCGGATCGACGGCACGATTTGGAACGCATCTCCCGCCTCGATGTAGCCGACCGCTTTCTCGACCGCGTCGATGAACTCAGCGCGCGACATCGACGCCGTGGCGTCCGGTTTCCGCTCGAAGTCGACGGTCTGGCGGTGGGGGGCTCCACCTCCAACATCGAGTCGATCAACCGTTGCCGCCAGGTAGGCGCAGGCGTCATCCCACGAGGCGCCCGGATCTGGGCCCGGCACCACGTTGCGCACGAGAGTGACCGCCTGGGTGAAGCGGTCCACGGCCGCCAACGACCCCACGGCGTGCCAGACCATCGTCGGCAGGAGCCGATCGTCCTCGGGGCGGTTGGGTAGATGCTCGACCTGGCGGACCACGTCGTACGCCAAGTAGCCGACCAGCCCCGAGTGCAGGGGCGGAAGTCCGTCGTCCTCGTAGACGCGGTAGGCACCGACGATCTCCTCCAGAGCCTCCAGCGGACCGGCGTCGCCGACATCGGGCCCGTCACCGAGGATTTCCACATTTGAGTCGAATCCGACCACCGTGAAGAGCGCATCCCATCCCACGAATGACCAGCGCGCCCAGGTGTCCCCGCCCTCCACCGACTCCAGCAGAAAGCCGTCCTCGTGTTCGTGGGCCAACGCCTCGAACACACTCACTGCGGTATCGCGATCCCCCAGTAGCTGAGTTCGGATCGGTATGAGGTCGTAGTCGGCCGCAAGCGAAACAAACGTGGCGCGATCGGGCGTGACCTTCATTGGTGTGAGGGTAGGGAGAGCAGTGTGGGAAGAGAGGGATCAGGGGAAGCGATAGGCGATTCGCCTCACTGCGTTCGGCGGCAATCGTGTCCGGCTCCGCCGGCCCCGGGCGATGGCCGACTCGGCGGGCGATCCGCACCGGATTGCCCCACTTGTGGATTGCCCGCCGAGCAGAGCGTGGCGATTGCGGGAGGCGGCGTGAGCCGCCGACCACTCAGATATTCCAGAAGAACTCTGGCATCAGTTCCTGGAACCAGCGGCTGAGATCGACCAGCCGGCCGGTGACCATGAGGAGGCCGAAGACCGAGAGGAGAACACCGGAGCCGACGGTGATCGGAGTGAAGT
>JAZGIX010000243.1:0-9555 GCA_036482315.1 Acidimicrobiia bacterium
AAGCCCCCATCTGCGGAGCTCAAGCCGGATCAGAAGGACACCGATTCGCTGCCCCCATATGAGGTGCTCGATCCGATCCTGGAACGTTACGTCGAGGACGATGCGTCGGTCAAGGAGATCGTCGCGGACGGCTTTGAGGAGAAAACGGTTCGCCAGATCGCCCGAATGGTGGATCGCAACGAGTACAAGCGACGCCAGGCAGCACCCGGAGTTCGGGTCACGACCAAGAGCCTCGGCCGCGACCGGCGGCTGCCTATAACCAACAAGTACGGCGATTAGTCCGGCATCTGGCGCCTGGCAGATCTCCCTCGGTCGGCCGGCTTGGTGGGACGGTTTTATGAAGCGGCATGTCTCGGGCTGACCGGGGGCCAGCGACAGGCGTAGTGATCCACCTCTCGGATGGGTGAGTCTGCACTGGTCGAAGCGGGAGGACGTGCCTTTCGGCGGCGATCCCGGACGAGTCTCTGAGGGGCGCACAGAGAGGGGTGCGGGTCGAGCTCACCACCCCGGGAGTTCCCGTTTGAGCTCTCGATCGCGGATGTGTCGCGAGCAGTGGCCGACGGTGGGGTGCGGTCACTGGGACTGGCACATCGTTGTGCCGCTCTCCGTTCAGGAGCAGTACCGGGAGTGGGATTCGAACCCACACGGGCTATTCGCCCAACGGATTTTGAGTCCGTCGCGTCTGCCATTCCGCCACCCCGGCATAGGCCCGATGATACGCGCCCTCGGCCCTACTATCGCACCCCTCATGGGACGACTCGAGAAGCGCATCTTTGGACTGAATGATGAGATCTCTCGTTTTGAGGCGGAGCTGGATCAGGCTCGGGCCGAACTCGATGTCCATCGCCACCTGTCCGACGACGCGATTCGCGATGCGGCCGTGTCGGATTCTCCGTTCGACCGAGAGGACGCTCGTGAAACCACGGCAGACGTCGCTCGCTTCGAGCGGCTGGTGGATCATTTGCTCGACAAGATCGGAGATGTCACCGCCAAGCGAGATCGGCTGCTCGACAAGCTCCGCTGACTTCCGACTCCCGACTTTGTACTTCCTATCCTCTCCCTCATGCCGAAGCTCGCAATTCTCGACGGTCATTCGTTGGCGTACCGCGCCTTCTACGCACTTCCCAGCGACCTGGCCACCCCATCGGGTCAGGTGACGAACGCGGTCTACGGCTTTACGTCGATGGCGATCAAGCTCCTCGCTGAAGAAGACCCGGATGCGGTCGTAGTGGCCTGGGACACCCCCGCCAAGACCTTCCGCAGTGATCGCTTTCCCGACTACAAGGCACAGCGGGAGGCTGCGCCCGATCTGTTCCGGAGCCAGCTTCCGCTGATGCGCGAGGTGGCCGAGGTTCTGGGGTTCCCGCAGTTCGAGGCACCGGGCTTCGAGGCCGATGACGTCATCGCGACGATCGCCGGAGCCGCGGCGAGCTCAGGCTGGGACGTCCTGATCGTCACCGGTGATCGGGATGCCTTTCAGCTCATCGACGGACCGGTCAAGGTCTACTACACGCGACGCGGGATAAGTGATGTGGTAGTTGCCGACGCCCAATATGTCCTCGATCGCTACGGAGTCACCCCGGCGCAGTACGCCGACTACGCCGCTTTGCGGGGTGACTCCTCCGACAATCTCCCCGGAGTCCCCGGGGTAGGAGAGAAGACGGCCGCGAAGCTCATCGACGGTTACGGGTCCCTGGAGGGGATCTACGAGCACCTCGACGAGCAGACCCCCAAGCTGTCCGAGAACCTCGAGGCCGCCCGCCAACAAGTCTTCCTCAATCGGGACCTGACTCAACTGCTGACCGACGTCGACGTGCCGACGGATGTGGAGGCGATGCGGCTGCAGCCGTGGGATGCGACGGAGGTCCGCCGGGTGTTCGATGAGCTCGCTTTCGAATCGCTGTGGACCCGGCTGCAGGAACTGGGTGGGGGTGCCGAGCCCGGTCCCGACGAGACACTGGATGTCGACGTCACGACCACCACGGACCCCGACACCATCGGTGCGTTGGCCGGGCGCGACCTGCTCGCTATCGAACCCGTCTGGGACGACGACGGTCTCATAGGGCTGATGGCGGCCGACGAGACCAGCGCCACCTTTGTCCCGTGGTCGGCCGCGACGAGCCTGAAGATCCTGTTGGAGGCGGACGACGTCCCCAAGGCGTTCCACGATGCCAAGCCGGTGGTGCGGGCGCTGATCGACGCCGACATCGACCTGCGCGGTCTCGGCTTCGACACGGCTCTGGCGTCGTATGTGATACGCCCGGCCGGCGGGTCGCAAACGCTGCCCGACGTCGCAGCAAGAACCCTGGGGATAGTGATCGACGGTGCGGCCACCGGCGGCTCTTCGGCCAGCCAGGGAACGCTGGACTTCGATGCGTCCGGTCCCGATCTCGACGCGGCCGGCCGACGGGCCGTGGCGGTGGCCCGTCTGGTTTCGCCTCTGACCGAGCAGATGGCAGCACGGGGCGGGACTGCGCTCTTCGAGGAGGTCGAACTCCCTCTGGTTCGGGTTCTGGCCCGGATGGAGGATGCCGGCATAGCCGTCGACGTTCCGTACCTGGAGGAGTTGGGCGAGAGCCTGCGGGATCGGCTGGCCGGGCTCGAGAAGTCGATCTACCAACAGGCGGGCGAGCCGTTCAACATCAACTCGACACTCCAGTTGCGGGAGGTGTTGTTCGACCGCCTCGGTCTCCCGGTCCTCAAGAAGACGCCCAAGGGTCAGCCGTCGACTGATGCTTCCGTGCTGCAGAAGCTGGCGGATGAGCACCCGATCGTGGGATACCTTCTCTCGTTCCGGGAGTTGGAGAAGCTTCGCAGCACCTACGTGGACGGACTGCTCCCTCTGGTGGCTGCCGACGGGCGCATCCACTGCGCTTTCAACCAAAGGGGAGCGTCGACCGGCCGGATCTCGTCGGAGCGGCCCAACATGCAGAACATCCCGGCCAGGTCCGAGGAAGGTCGGACCATCCGCCGCGCGTTTGTTGCCGGACCCGGGCGGAGCTTTGTGGTGGCCGACTACAGCCAAATCGAATTGCGGATCCTGGCTCACCTGAGCGAGGACGACGCCCTGGTGAAGGCTTTTGAGGCGGGCGAGGACATACACACTGCAACCGCCGCTCGAGTGTTCGGTGTTAGTGCCGATTCGGTGGACTACGAGATGCGGCGACGCGCCAAGGTGATCAACTTCGGGTTGTTGTACGGAATGGAGGCTTACGGGTTGGCACTGCGACTCGAAATCTCTCGCGACGCGGCCCAGGAGCAGATGGACGCCTACTTCGACCAGTTCCCCGGGGTGCGCGATTTCATGGCCGGGATCGTCACCGACGCTCGGAATGCCGGTTTCACCGAGACGATTCTCGGACGACGCCGCTACTTGCCGGAGCTCACCTCCTCAAACTTCCGCGAGCGCCAAGCCGGCGAGCGGATGGCTCTCAACGCACCGATTCAGGGCTCGGCGGCAGACATCATCAAGAAGGCGATGATCGAACTCGACTCTCGGCTCGAAGCCGACGGGGACAGCTCGCTCCTACTTCTCCAGGTCCACGACGAACTCGTCCTCGAGGCTCCAGAAGAAGCGGTCCAGGCCACGGCGGATCTAGTACAAGAGGTCATGGAGGGGGTAGTCGAGCTCGCCGTACCGCTCCGGGTGGATGTCGGAATCGGTGCGTCTCTGGGCGACGCAAAGGGCTGAGTTGACGTGAGGCCACGCTGTACGTGGTAATCTCGCCCCGCCTTCGGGACAATGCGCTTCCGAGGAGCTTCCATTCGAGGTGATTCCATACCCATGACCGAAGAGACCGTGAACGCGCTCGACGCCGAAGAGGCGACTGAGCCCGTCGAGGAGACCGCCGAAACAGCGGTCGGCGGAGAGGCACCGGCCGTAGCCGGCGACGAGACCAACGCCCCCGAGACGGACGCTGTAGAGGCGGACACCGCACTAGCCGCGCCCGAGACGGACGCTGCAGAGACGGACACCGCAGAAGCCGCGCCCGAGACGGACACCGCACAAGCCGCGCCCGAGACGGACGCTGCAGAAGCGGACACCGCACAAGCCGCGCCGGAGACGGACGCTGTGGAAACGGACACCGCACAAGCCGCGCCCGAGACGGACGCTGCAGAAACGGACGTTCCGAGATCCAAGATCCCTGAGATCGTCGTGGCGGATCCCGCTGCCGCAGTCAAGGCGCTTGGCGACATTGCAGACGATCTCTCAGCCGAGGATTTTGCGGCTGCCGTCGAGATGACCGTTGTCGAGTTCTCCGAAGGCAGCATGGTCAAGGGCATCGTCGCCCGCATCGACCCGGATGCAGTGCTGGTGGACATCGGCTACAAGTCCGAAGGTGTGATTCCGCTCAAGGAACTCTCGATCCGGAACTCGGTCAACCCGGCCGACGTGGTGTCCGAGGGTGAAGAGATCGAAGCGCTCGTGCTGACGATGGAGGACTCCGAAGGCCGCCTCATACTCTCGAAGAAGCGGGCCCAGTACGAACGGGCCTGGGGCCGTGTCGAAACTGTGATGAACCAGGGTGGCACCGTCACCGGCCAGGTCATCGAGGTCGTCAAGGGCGGTCTCATCGTTGATATCGGCCTTCGCGGGTTCCTTCCTGCATCTCTCGTCGAGCTCCGCCGGGTGCGGGATCTACATCCGTACATCGGCGAGACTCTCGAAGCCAAGGTCATCGAGCTCGACAAGAACCGCAACAACGTTGTGCTGAGCCGCAGAGCGTGGCTCGAGGAAGCTCAAGCGGAGCAGCGCCAGGCGTTCCTCGACGAGCTCGGTCCCGGAGAGATCCGAGACGGCGTCGTGTCTTCGGTTGTGAACTTTGGTGCGTTCGTCGACCTCGGCGGCATGGACGGGCTCGTCCACGTGTCCGAACTCTCGTGGCAGCACGTGAGCCATCCGTCGGAGATGGTCACGGTTGGCGACAAGGTTCAGGTGAAGGTGCTCGAAGTCGACCTCGATCGGGAGCGGATCTCGCTTTCGATCCGCCAGACCCGCGAGGATCCGTGGGAGGCGTTCAGCTCCAAGCATGGGGTTGGAGATGTAGTCGACGGAGCGGTCACCAAGACGGTTCCATTCGGAGCATTCGTGGCGGTGACGGATGGGGTCGAGGGCCTGGTGCATGTCAGCGAGATCGGGATGCATCATGTCGAAAGCCCGGAGCTGGAGCTCTCGGTAGATCAGCCGGTCAAGGTTCGGATCACCGAGGTTGACGGCGAACGTCGCCGGATCAGCCTCTCGATCAAGCAGGCTCTCCCGGAGTGGGAGAACCGTCAGCAGTGGCAGGACGAGCGCCCCGACGCCCCTGGCCCCAGCAAGGGTGGCGGCAAGAAGCGCCGGCAGGAGTTCACCCGCGAGGACGACAAGGAAGAGGACGACATCCCGGCGTTCAACGCCGACGCCTCGCTCGAAGCGATTCTCGAAGAACTGAAACAGCGGGGAATCGGCCGCAAGTAGTTCCGGGAGCGTCCGCCCGGCCGTCGGACTCTCTTCGTCGGGGTTCAGCCAGCTGGCCCGTGAGTCTCCGTAGCGACCTTAGAAACGGCCGAGCGCGATGTGACGAACTCGGTTAGACCTCGGTCCCGCTCCATGTCTTTCAAGAGCGTCGTCGGGCGTGGCCGCAAGGCTCAAGTTCCGACGTTCCTGTCCGATTAGGCATCTAGAGAGCGAGCGCGTCCGGCGCGTTCTGGAAGAAGGTGCAAATGACGAACGACCAATCCAGGCTGGTCTTGGTCGTCGATTCCGATCAGCGGTTCATCGACGATGCCAGGGAGCTCTTCGCCGCCCAAAGGATCTTGACCGGACGCGACCTCGACGAGGCTCGCGAAATAGTCAGAGGTGGTCGGGTTGACCTGGTGTTGCTCGGTCCTGGGTTCGGCAGCGACATGGCGCTCGGTCAGGCCCGGGGACTGCTCGACCTGGCTCCCGGCCTCCAGATGGCACTTGTTGCCGATGTCGTCACCAACCGTCTGCTCAAGGCAGCACTCAAGGGTGGGTTGATCGACGTTGTCGAGACCCCCCTCGCCGCAAGCGCAGTTGCGGAACTGATCGATCAACTTCCGGCTCCTGCACCGATCATCGATGTGGTCGTTGCCGCCGCCCCCGCCATGGACCAGCCAGCAGCACCGCCGGTTCAAGAGGTCCACCCGGTGGAGGAGATCTCCATACCGCCGGTTCCCGCACCAGTCGCCGCGGTGGTGATTACACATCCTGCATCGGTGTCGACGCCGACCGAGGTCACTTTCGTCGCCGAACCGGCTGCACCGCGCGTATCAGAGGCGATTGAGAAACTTCCTCCCGAGACCCTCGGCGCTGTCGCGGCCGCAGCGACGATGCCCGAGACAGTCGATCCTCACCTCGTTGTCGAACCACCGGAGAGCCCCTCCCCGTGGCCAGAAGAGGCATCGCCGACCGAAGTCGAACAACCGGATCCCACCACGCTCGAACCACTTCCTCCCGAAGTGGTGGCGCCGTCGATTACTCCTCCGGTGACGGAAGCACTTGCACCTTCTGCTCCTCCCCAAGCGGAAACGGTCGACCAGATTGCTCCAAACGCGCCGCCTGCTCCATCCGACTACGTGAGCAACCCCGTCCCGGCTTCAGATCCGCTGGATGTTCTGGAGCGGATCATGCCGGCGTCGCCAGGCATGCCTGCTCCCACCATCCACCAGGAGACGCCGGCGTCAATGTCGAAAGTCGAACGCTCGGGACCCGGCCGCGTGATCGCGATCATGGCCGGCAAGGGTGGTTCGGGCAAGACGGTGACGGCGACCAATCTGGCGATCGCCATTGGCCTTCGAGACGATCCGGAACGGGTGGCAATCGTCGACGCAGACCTTCAGTTTGGGGACGTTGCCCTGCTGCTCCAGATCGATCCGGTTCGTACCATCGACGACGTCGTCGATCAGATCGACGACATGACCGACGAGCGACTCGACGCGGCACTGCTGCGACACGAGAGTGGAATCCGCGTACTGCCTGCTCCTTTGCTACCCGTCCGGGCCGGTGAGATCGCCCCAAAATCGGTGGTTGCAGTGGTGGAGCGCCTCAGGTCGATGTTCGACACGGTCATTGTGGATACCGGCCCAGTGTTCGATGACGGACTGGTGATGATCCTGGAACATGCCGATCAGGTGATCACCGTGGTCGATATGGACCTTCCATCGGTCAAGAACACCAAGGTCGTCCTCGACAGCCTGCGGCAGATTCAATTCGACATGAGCCGGATTCGACTCGTCGTTAACCGCTCCAACTCCAAGGCTCGACTCGATATCGTCGAACTCGAACGCAGCCTCGGGCTTCACGTGGGAGGGTCGATTCCTTCCGATCGTCTGGTCCCGCAGTCGGTCAATGAGGGGATACCGGTCCTCGCCCTGAGTCCCCGTTCCAAGGTCGCCAGGGCGTTCCACGCACTTGCCGAGAGCCTGGAATCGGACGCAACCCGAGAGTCGCTCGAGTCTCAGTAAACAGTTGCATGACTCTTCGCCACATTGCGCCTGGTCGGGCGGCTCAGGGCCTCAACCTCGGGCCGCTGGATCCGCGCCCGGCGGTGCCTCTTCCTAAACGGCCTGCGGCTCCCGGTAGCCTCTGCACGTGGCGGCGCGTCTAATTCTCTCAGGTGGCATCGGCTCAGGAAAGTCGACGGCGGCGAGCATCCTGCAGGGCCTCGGCGCCGTGGTGTTCTCGTCCGACGAATTCGCTCGCCGGGTTCTGGCGCCCGAGACCGAGGCAACCCGGCTAGTCCTCGAACGCTGGCCCGAAGTCGGGGTCGACGGGGTCATCGACCGGGCCCGGCTCGGCCGTCTGGTGTTCTCTGACGCCGGCCACCTGACCGAACTCGAGCGGATTGTCCATCCCTACACCCGACAGTCTCTGATGGAGGCGATCGACCGCGTCCCGTCGGCCGATGTCGTCGTGGAGATGCCGATCATCCGTGACTGGTTCGAAGGCTGGACCTTGGTGGTGGTCGACGCTGCCGATGAGGTCCGTCTGACGCGGGCAGCATCCCGGACCGATGAAATGGTGGAAACCGACGTGCGCGCAGTAATGGGGCACCAGCCTTCTCGTGCAGAGTGGCTGCTGGCGGCTGATCTAGTGATCGACAACGGGGGCGACATGGCGGCTCTAGAGAGTGAGTGCCGCGCCGTGTGGAATCGGGTGACGGACCTCTGATCCGCCACCCTGCAGCTTGTCACACCCCTTGAGTACGCTGCCGGCGTGAAGCCGTTCCGCGTCGTATCCGACTTCGAGCCGTCGGGCGATCAGCCCGAGGCAATCGCTGCTCTTGCTGCCGGCGTGGCTCGGGGTGATCGCTTTCAGACCCTTTTGGGGATCACCGGGTCGGGAAAGTCGGCGACCATCGCATGGCTCATCGAGGCGATTCAGCGTCCCACTCTGGTGCTCGCCCCCAACAAGGCGCTGGCCGCACAGCTCGCCAACGAATTCCGGCAGTTCTTCCCCGACAATCGGGTCGAGTACTTCGTCTCCTACTACGACTACTACCAGCCCGAGGCCTACCTCCCGCAGAGCGATACCTACATCGAGAAGGACTCGAGCGTCAACGACGAGATCGACCGCCTTCGGCACTCAGCGACCGCGGCGCTGCTCACCCGACGCGATGTGATCATCGTGGCTTCGGTTTCGGCGATCTACGGCCTGGGCAGTCCGGAGCAGTACGAAGGGCAGTTGTTGCGCCTGATCCAGGGGGTCGAGTTCCCGCTGTCCGACGCCATCCGGAGGCTGGTGGACATCCAGTACGAGCGGAACGAGGTGAATCTCACCCGGGGGAAGTTCCGGGTCAAGGGAGACACCCTCGAGGTGTTTCCCTCCTACGAAGAGACCCTGGTTCGGGTCGAGTATTTCGGTGACGAAGTAGAACGAATGCTGGAGATGAATCCGGTCACGGGTGAGGTGATACGCGAATTGGGGGAGATGATCATTTACCCCGCCTCCCACTACGTCACCACCGACGAGCGCATCAAGACGGCGTCAGCCGCCATCGAGGTGGAACTGTCAGAGCGCCTCCAATGGCTCGAGAAGCGGGAGAAGCTGTTGGAGGCTCAACGACTTCGGATGCGAACCGCATATGACCTCGAGATGATGCGAGAACTCGGCTACTGCAACGGCATCGAGAACTACTCGCGACACCTGGACGGGCGCCAGCCGGGGGAGGCGCCCTACACACTCATGGACTACTTCCCGGACGACTTCCTCATGGTCCTCGACGAGAGCCATGTGACCGTCCCGCAACTTCACGGCCAGTACGAGGGCGACCGAAGTCGCAAGGAGGTGCTGGTCGAACATGGATTCAGGCTGCCGTCGGCCATGGACAATCGGCCCCTCCGGTTCGACGAATGGTTTGAGCGCACCAACCAGACGATCCTCCTGTCGGCAACACCTGGGAGTTGGGAGCTGGAGCAATCCGCGCAGGTCGTCGAACAGATCATCCGTCCGACCGGGCTGGTGGATCCCGAGGTGATCGTCAAGCCCACCAAGGGGCAGATCGACGATCTGCTCGACGAGATCCAGCAGCGTGTCGAGATGGAACAGCGGGT
>JAZGIX010000244.1:0-11537 GCA_036482315.1 Acidimicrobiia bacterium
GAATCTTCCGTAACCCGCTCGCCGACCCCCACTTGATAGGCATTTCGAGTGGAGCAGCATTGGGCACTGTGGTCTCGATCCTGGTGTTCGGAGGAGTGCTGGGGTCAGTTGCCGGCCCGGCTGGTGGGATCGTCGGCGGGCTCGGTGCAGGCGTGACGGTCTACATGCTGGCCAGGCATGAGGGTCGGACTGAAGTGGTAACGCTCGTTCTCGCCGGATTGGCGGTGGCCGCCATCACTGGAGCCGGAGCTTCCTTTCTGAGCGTCGCGGCGGATGATGCTCGGCTGGGAAGCGTGCTGTTCTATTCGCTGGGAAGCCTTGCGGTCGCCACCTGGGACTTGCTCTGGGTGACCCTCCCCTTCGTGGCGGTGGCCGTTGTGTTTCTCCCACTGACGGCTCGAAGACTCGATCTCCTGCTTCTGGGTGAACGGGAGGCGGCGCACCTCGGGGTGGATGTCGAACGCACCCGGATGGTGGTTGTGGGTCTTGCGACCGCCGCGGTGGGGGCGTCGGTGGCTGCCGTGGGGGCGATCGGGTTCGTCGGTCTGTTGGTCCCACATGGGGTACGTCTGGTGGCCGGTCCCGGGCATCGTGTGCTCCTTCCCGCCAGTGCGATCGGAGGCGCCGCGCTGCTGGTGCTCACCGATGTGGTGGCACGAACCGTGGCGCTTCCCTTTGAGGTGCCGATCGGATTGTTGACGGCGATCATCGGCGGCCCCGTGTTTCTGATGCTGCTGGGCCGGACTCGGCGCGAGCATGGGGGTTGGGGATGAGCGCGGCCGCGGCAATTGGACTCGGATACCGAGTGGGGAGCGCGGCACTGCTCCACGATGTCGATCTCGATGTCGCCGGCGGAGAGTTCCTGGGTGTGATTGGACCCAACGGAGCCGGTAAGACCACGCTCGTGCAGTTGCTCTCCGGCGAATTGGATCCCTCTTCCGGCCGGGTTGAGATAGGTGGCCGTGACCTAGCCACGATGACACTCACCGAGCTGTCACTTCTGCGGGCGGTTCTTCCCCAGCATCACGTGTTGCAGTTTGCGTTCAGGTGTCTCGATGTCGTGATGATGGGGCGGTATCCGCACGGCGGATCGGAAGCCGATGCCCGTGCCGCCGCCGATCGCGTCATGACTGAAACCGACACTGCTTCCCTGGCAGAGCGGCTCTATCCGACACTCAGTGGGGGAGAGCAGGCCAGAGTGTCATTTGCTCGGGTCCTGGCTCAAGAAACGCCGTTGCTCCTGCTCGATGAACCCACGGGGCGCCTCGACCTGCGCCATCAGGAGTTGGTGATGGGCACTCTCCGCGGCCTGGCAGACAGCGGCGTGACGATTGTTGCCGTTCTCCACGACATCAACCTGGCAGCCCGGTTCGTCGACAGGATCGCGATCTTGGACGAGGGCCAGGTTCGAGCTGTCGGTACCCCCGAGGAGGTGCTGCGGCCGGATGTGCTCGGAGCCGTCTATGGGATCGAAGTAAAGGTCGTATCCCATCCGGAGGCAGGTTGTCCCCTCATCCTGCCGATCGGCGGCGGAAGGGTCGGGTGATCGATGCCAGGGCCCGTCTCACCGGTTCACGGACGGCCATGGGCAGCCTCGACAGGAGGAGTAGCGCGGTCGTTCTGATGCGGTGGCGGCCTCGCAGTGCACCCCTGAGGTGAAGTCGGGCTTCCGGAGCAGACCCGGCTTCGAGGAGTTCCTCGCCGAGCCACCCGTGAGCGCCGGCCAACGCCTTGGTGAGCTCCCTCTCCGAGAGTCTCCCCGGATCGTCTCGCTTCGCCTTCTCGATCGTGGCCACGTAATTGCGGGCCATCTGAACCATGAGATCGGGGCGCGTGAGTTGGTCGGGGGCGCCTGTGCGCCAGACCGTCGTGGAAACATCGACAAAGGCGACCGGGCCCTCTCGGCACGTTCGAAGGTGAAAGTCGAAATCTTCACCGGTTTCAATCAGGGATTCGTCGAATCCTCCGACGGCATCTAGCCGCTCCCTGGTGAGAAGGACGGTGGATGTGTGCACCAGATTGCCGTGGATCATGGTCGGATACAGATCTCCCCACCAGAGGGAAACAGACTCAGACCCGGGAGGAGTCACCGACCGTGCCTTCATGACGTCGGTGAGTCGTATCTCTCGATGTCGCCGATAGAGAGTTCGAATGTGGCGAGGAGCCACCAGGACCCCATCGGGGTCGACAGCAGCCATGTCGCTCCAGATCATTCCGGCCTCGGGCACTGCGTCGAGACACTCGAGCTGGAATTGCAGCTTCCATTGGTACCACTCGTCATCCGAGTCGAGGAAGGCCACATGGGAGCCCGATACTGCGGTCAAGCCCACGTTTCGAGCCGCCGCCGCTCCGCGGTGGTCGGTGGCGATGGAGGTGACACGGGCATCATCGCCGTACCGGAGACCCAGCCTCTCGGCAGAACCATCGTTCGATCCGTCGTCTACGACGATCACCTCGATACCGTCGTGCGTCTGCGCCAGCACCGATTCGATCGCTCGCTGGACCAGGGCTGCCCGGTTGTAGGTCGGGATGATCACCGAGACGATCGGTTTCATGGATGCGCCGTCGCCCTCCGTCGAGACGCGACCGAGACCACAACGGCGGCAATGGCTCCAAGGCTCGACCACATCACTGGAAGAGGTCGTCCACCGACGATCGGTGCCCAGGCAAGCGGGACCGCCAACCTCACGGCGAGTGCCGCCGCCACCGCCGCGCCCAGGAAGCCGATGCCGGTGGTCCGCACCCGGTCGAGCTGCAAGAGAAGGCCGGCGATTGTGCCGATGGCCGCAGCAATCACCAACTCGATGCCGATCCAGGCGATTGCTCCGCCCAGGAAGCCTCCTATCTCTCGCAACAGCAACGTCACGGCTTGGCCTTTTCCGCCTTCTGCGCTGCTTTCCTGGCCTTCTTCTGCTCGCGGAGTTCGAGGATCTTCTCGAACGAATCGACATCTGCAATCGAGGGCCAGTCGGCTGCGGCCGCCTCCCAATCCGGTGGTCCCTCTTGGAGTCGCTTGCCGATCACCCCGATGAAGATCCGGGCCTTGGACTCTCCGAAGCCGGGCATCGCTCGAAGTCGCTCATAGAGATCTGCTCCATCGGGGGCGTCGCGCCAGACGGCGGACGCATCACCGTCGTAATGCTCGACGAGATGGGCGCACATGTCGCGAACCCGGGTACCCATCGACCCGGGGAACCGATGCAATGCCGGTGGTCCTTTGAAGATCGCTGTGACCGCCTCATCGTCGAGAGCGGCAATGTTTGCCGCGTCGATTGGACCTTCGAGGCGCTGGGCAAGAAGGTGGGGCGAGAAGAATGCCCGCTCCATTGGAAACTGCTGATCGAGCAGCATGCCGATGAGCAGGGCGACAGGGTTGGTGGCCAACAGTTCGTTGGCTTCCGCGTTGTCGGTGAACGGGAGCAACTCGGGCATTGTGGTCCTCGGAGTACGGGTGTTGCACGGTAGCGGCGCCGTGACTCCGTCGACCGGAGAGAACTTGGGTGCTGTGGTGCCGGCGCTAGTGCAAGGTGGTCGGCCTGCCGTGGATGCCCGCGTCCCGGCCGGGGCATGTCTCCATCTGCGGCTACCTGCCGGGGAGGTGGCTGAGCGCTGGATCGCGGCGGTCAAGTCGCTGGCGGAGTCGGAAAAGAAGGTCGCGATCGAGAAGTTGGCTGAGGTGCTTGTCGCACCCGAGGTTGCTTTGGACGAGCGATGGTTGAGAGTCGAATCTGAGACTGTTGGCGTCCAGCGCCTAGGGCAGTTGCCAGCGAGGCGGGTGCTCAGCCGCCAGCTGCGGCGTCGCGTCGAAGCGCTCGCCGGATGACCCTCGGGATCGCGCCTCCCAGCCATAGGACGCGCCCGCGGGGCGCGGTGGGGCGTCGGATTACCAGATCGTGGCGCAATTCTGTGCCCCACTGTCGCTTGTAGGGCTTGTCTCCTCTTAGGAAGTCGAATTCTGTGGCGCCCTCATCGATTGCGCCCTTGATCGCTCGGGCCATGATGCGGCGTCCCGGTCCGTACTTGCTCCACTTCGGGTCGTATCCGGTCGTGTAGAAGGCGACAGAGTCTCCGGAGCGGACGCACCAGATCACCGCGATCGGCTCACCGTCGGCCTCGAGTCGCCACATGCGGAGGCGCCCGGCCTCGAGGAATCGGTGGGCTGCCTTACGCAGGAACCGCTGCATGCCTGATCTGGCGAAGACACCGTGGTCTCCTTTGGAGGTGCGGATGGACTGGTGGAGTCGCATCAGGTGGTCGAATGTCTCGTCGAGATCGGCGGAGTCGACGACCATGCGTTCGACTACTTCAGCGTCGCGGTCGAGTTTGCGCCCATCGCGATCGAGGTTCTTCCTGAGGCGGCTCTCGAACCGGGACGCCACCGAATCCCATCCCCCCACGAGTGGCAGGTATGGGCAGGGAAGGGTCTCCGGCACGTCACCACGACGCCGTAGCATCGCATGCGCCAGGTGGCCGGCGGTCGTGACTCCATCGAAGTTGATGAGATGCCAGCGCTGGGCCGAGGCCACTGCTGCCCACAGTGCATCGGCTACGTCGGGCGGAGCATCCCAGCGCACCACCAAATCGAGGTGATCCGGTGCCGCAGCCCCCGAACCGAGGAGTCGGAGTTCGCGCACCGGCACCCCGCCGCGCCTGGTGCGTGTGACGTAAAAGGGAGCAACACCCACGAGGCGGCCCGAATCGGGATCGCGAGCGGTGACCACCTCGAGGTCGGCGCCCACACCTTCGGTCTCCAGCCATGCCAGGATCCAGGGCCAGGTCATGAAGGCGCTGGAGGCCGAGGAGTCGCGCCGGAGGTCTTCCCATTCCGTGCCGAGAGCGAGCACGGCGCGGCGGTTGGCACGTTCTATGAGCGGCATACGCCGGAGGGTCATCAGGGCACCACCGACTGCCATTGAGCTCCGAAGATGAACTCGACGATCCGGCGCCGTACCTGCGTCACTTTGCGTCTTCCTCCTGCGTCTTCGAGTGGCCGATGCTCCGCCCCGAAGAGTGGTATGACAGCCACGAAGAGTAGTTACGATAGGGAACTAGTCCCCTATAGTCAACACTCTCTGTGGTCAAATATCGACGCCTCGAGATCGGCCTAGAGCTCGATTTCGGGGGGCGGCATCCTGCCGTCACCTCGGTTGTGCGCTTCGGCGAGTTACCGGCGGATCCGCCCCAGCACCGAGGCCTGAGGTCGGGTTTCGGGTGCAGAGTGGCTCTCATCGAACCCGATCATGTCGAGACCGAACGCCCCGACCTTGCGAGCCTGTACGCTGCCGTCGCTGCCGCGATCGACGACGTGGTCGATCTGGCCGATATGAACGCGATCCCCGGGCATCAGCATGGAAGACATCAGAAGCCTTGAAGACCTGCTGGATCTTCAAGTCATCGACTCCGATCTCGATCGGCTTTTCGAGCGGAGGGCGGGTCTTCCCGAACTAGAGGCATACCGGGCTGCGCACGAGGAGCTCTCCGGGATCGAGCAGCAACTGTCGGAGATGGCCGAGCGGCTGCGAGAGATCTATCTCGCATCAGACAAGTCGGATGGCGAGTTGAAGATCGAAGAGGAAAAAGCGCATCGCGAGGAGCAGCGGCTGTATGCAGGAGGTCTGTCGGCGCGGGATTCGGAGTACCTTCGGGCCGAGGTCGAAATGCTGCGACGGCGGATTTCGGAGCGAGAGGACCAGTCGCTCGCACTGATGGAAGAGGAAGAGCAGCTCGATGCGGTTCGCGTCGAGCGTGAGAAGGATCGAGATGGGGTCGCAGCCGAGAAGGGCCGGATCGAGGAGGTCGTTGCCGCCTCGTGGAAGCAGATCGACGAAGAGGTGGCCCGGCTGGAGGCGCGCAAGGCGGAGGTCGTCCCTCTTATCGATCCCGATCTGATCGAGCTCTACGAGCAGATCCGACCATCCAAGGAGGGCGTCGCCATCGCCAGGCTTGGAGAGGGTGTCTGTGGCGGCTGTCATCTGACATTGTCGGCCGCCGAACAACTTCAAGCCACCAAGACGTTCCCTCCACGGTGCATTCACTGTCACCGGATTCTGGCCCCGCAGTGACCCGACATGTGCTCTATTGCGATGGTGCCTCGCGGGGAAACCCGGGTCCGGCGTCGATCGGATTCGTCCTGTATGACCCTGCGGGAATCCCGGTGGCTGAAGTTGGGGATGCGATCGGAGAGACGACCAACAATGTCGCCGAGTACAAGGCGCTCATCGCCGGCCTCGAGACGTCGCTCGAACAAGGAGTCGGTCGAATCGAGGTGCGGCTCGACAGCCTGCTGCTGGTCAAGCAGGTCACGGGGGAGTATCGGGTCAAGGCCTCCCATCTCAAACCACTTCAGCGCCAGGCTGTAAAGCTACTGACGAGGTTTGACGGGGCCACGATCGTCCACGTTCGGCGGGAACTCAACACGGTCGCCGACGCCCTGGCCAACGAAGCTCTCGATGAGGCAGGACTGTGATCCTCTGGCACCTGGGGGCAACCGTTCTCATCGTACGTTATGTGTTTCGCGATCCCGCTATGGATCTCAGGTGGGTCCTCGTCGGGTCGATCCTTCCGGATCTGATCGACAAGCCGATCGGCTCGGTGTTCTTTCACGACACGTTTGGAACCCATCGACTGTTCGCCCACAGCATCGTGTTTCCGATCACGGCGTTCGCGCTGGTGCTGTTGGTCACAAGGCGCGGCACCAACCGGCGGCGGGGCCTTATCGGGCTCGTCATCGGTGTCTTTGTGCATCTTCTACTGGATGCGGCGTGGGCGACTCCGGAAGCGTTCTGGTGGCCGTTCTTCGGATGGGAGTTCCCGACGGTGTTCGAATCAGATTTGCTCTCTTTGCTGCAGCGGATGTTGTCCGATCCAATTGTTTGGGTTGGCGAGGCGATCGGTGCCGCCTATCTCGCCATGTTGTGGAGGCGTTACCTGTCGGCCGATGGACAGTTGCGGCGATTCTGGAGAGAGAACGGACGGATCGACCTTCCGGCCGAGAATCAATAGTCGGCCGAGAACTAATCGTCGGCCGAGAATCAATCGCCGGTCGAATGAGCGGTCTTGCGAGTCTTGCTCAGCATCCTCAGCGCGGTGATTGCAACCATCACGCCGAACATCTTGCGCAGTACCGGGGCCTCGAGGGCGAGGGCGGCCTGAGCCCCGAGGAAGCCGCCCCCGACTGCCCCCAATGCGAGCAGTCCTGAGATGCGCCAGTCGACCCGACCGGCGCGCGAGTGAACCACCGTGGCCACGATCGTGGTGGGGATGATGAGCGCCAGCGAGGTCCCTTGTGCTTCGTGTTGGGCGAGAGAGAAGATCGTCACCAAGGCCGGGACGTAGATGATCCCGCCTCCGACACCGAGAGAGGCGGCGACCGACCCGGCCACGATTCCGACGAGGATCAGGCCGGCGATCATCACGATGTCACCAGGAATCTGAAAGCAGCCGCCAGAGCAACGACGACGAATGCCCGTGCCAGCCAAACGGCGGGAATCCGTGCCACCAGCCGGGCGCCGAAGTAGGCGCCAACCAGGGCTCCCACGAGCAGCCAGCCGGCGTGGTCCCAGCGAACCTCGCTATCGAGGGCGAACGGCACCACGCCGGCCGATGCGATGGCGATGATCGTTGCGACCGAGGTGGCGTGGGCGCGATGCTGCTCGAGGCCGAGCCAGAGCACGAGTCCGGGCACCATGATGACGCCGCCGCCTACTCCGAAGAGGCCACCGATAAAGCCGGCGACGAGTCCGAGGCTGACGGCTTTGGGGGCGGCGGACACGAGCCGATCCTAGGACCGCCGTCTTCCGTGGTCGGTAGGGTGCCGCCGATGGACATCGCACTCAGTCCGACCAGTATCGGAGTCGGTGCCTCGGACCTGGCCGACCTGACTGTCGAGGCGGAGTCCTTGGGCTATTCGGCTGCCTGGTTGGCAGAGGTGGCCGGTCCGGAGGCCTTTGCGCTCGCCGGAACGATCGCCGCCCGCACGACCCAAATGGCGCTCGGGGTGGCGGTGGTTCCGGCTGCAACGCGGTCACCTTCGCTACTTGCCATGGCGGCGGCCACCGTGTCAGATCTCCTTGGAGGCCGGTCGTTCTCGCTCGGAATCGGTGCGTCATCAGAGGTCATCGTGAGTTCCTGGCACGATCGAGAGTTCCATCCACCCCTGGCACGAGTGGAGGATTCGGTGCGGGCCACCAGGGCCCTTCTCCGGGGGGAGCGCGGCTACAAGGGAGAAACGGTCTCAATCGACCGTTTCGGGCTGACCCAGGCAGCGATCGGGCCGGTGAGGATCTACGTAGGAGCGCTGGGACCCCGCATGTTGCGATTGGCGGGGGAAGTTGGCGACGGGGTATGCCTCAACCTGATGACGGCCGCGGCGGTGCCACGCCAGCTCGACCAGATTCGGCTTGGCGCCGAGGGTGTCTCGAGGCAACTTCCGGCCGAATTCGGCGTGATGGCGCGATTCCATGTCGTCGTCACCGACGACGTTGAGTCGGGGCGTGCGATGATCCGGGCCGGGTTTGGCCCGTACTTCGCCCAGCCGGTCTACAACCGGTTTCTCGCCTGGATGGGCTACGCCGATGCGGCGCGGGCAATCGCTGCCGCGTTCGAGCAAGGCGACAGGGACGGCGTTGCGGGGGCGTTCCACGATGAGATCGTCGATGGCATCGCCCTCATAGGATCTCCCGAGCACATTCGGCAGCGGCTCCAGGAATACGCCGCTGCCGGGCTTGGTGTCGCCGCTCTCAGTTTCCACGCTCCCGACTCGGAAACCGTTGCCGAGGCGATTCGACTGATGGCACCCGGCGCCTGATCAGTTCCGGAGCTGCGGCAGCACCTCGGCTCCGAGCAACCGGATCGTCGCCTCCTGGTCGAGTGAGGAGATCTGGAATGTGACGATGTCTGCCTGCACCTCCTCGACGAGGGGGCGGTAGACATCGGCCAATGCGTCGGCGTTGGAGGCGAGGGGGTATCCGCTCATTACTTCCTTGCGGGGGAGTTCGTCGGCCAGTTCTCGCAGTGTCTGCGGGTCCACGGCCTCGAGCCTTCCCGGCGCCCGCAGGCCCCGCCACGATCTGAGTGCCTCCCAGCCTTCCTCCTCGTCGGCGGCGTGGAGAGACCACCGGGTGGCATGGATCCGGGGGACGGGGCGTCCGGCCGCAGCTGCTGCGGTGCGCGCCGGTTCGACCACCATTTCGAAGGTATCGGATGGCTCTTTTACGCTGGTGATGATTCCCTGGGCGAGTTCGGCGGCGAGTTCCGCCGATTTTGAACCGCCGGCGGCCATCCAGATCGGTACGTCTCCGATCGGCGGGCTGTAGAGCTTGGCGCGGTCGGTCCGGTAGTACCGGCCCTCGAAGGTCAGTTTCTCCCCGTCGAGCAATCGACGCATGATCTGCAACGCCTCCCGCATCCGTGCCGCTCTTTCGGCATATTTCGGGAAGTCGTATCCGAGGGGGCCTTCGTTGATGTTTTCGCCGGCGCCCACCCCCAGGTCGAATCGTCCGTTGGAGAGGCGGTCGAGCGTTGCCGCTGCTTGCGCCACGATTGCCGGGTGGTACCGGAACAGGGGAGAGGTGACGCCGGTGGTGATTCGAACTCGATCGGTGGCCTGCGCCATCGCTCCGATGGTGGAGAAGGCAAAGCCCGACGCCGAGTGGTCGTCGACCCACGGGTGGAAGTGGTCGGACACGAGAATCCCGTCGAATCCGACCTGCTCGGCAAGCACTGCGTGCTCGACCAGGGTCTCGGGTTGCCATTGTTCATGGCCACAGAAGTAGTAGAAGTCGGTCACGTTGTGCTGGCGCCCCCGGTAGCGGTCGCACATCTTCGCGTAACCAGGTCTTTAGAACCGAGGGCAGATCGGTGGACGGGCGTCGCTGGCGCCTGTGACAGGAATGGAGACAGAAGGGAGTTCCTGCAGTGGAAAATTGGCAGAAGTACGCCGCCGAGGCGTACGGGACATTCGTGCTCGTAGGTATCGGTACCGGCGCCATCCTGGCGGCCTCGGTCGCCGGCGGGGGATTGATTGAAATAGCGTTTGCCTTTGGCCTGGCTCTGGTAGCCGCGCTCTATACCGTCGGACGGATCTCGGGCGGCCACTTCAATCCGGCGGTTTCGCTGGGCATGTTCCTCGATCAGCGCATCTCTGCGGCCGACATGGTCGGGTACTGGGTAGCGCAGCTCGCGGGTGGGATTCTGGCGAGCTTGGCCCTCGCCTTCATCATCAGCAAGGACGCCGTCGCCGGGACGATTACTGTGGTCAATTCGCAGTTCGTGGACACGTTTGGTGGGTTCGTAGGGGAGGCCATCCTTACGATGGTCTTCGTCATGGCTGTGCTGGTCATGTCCAAGAGCACGTCGTACACCAAGTACCTCGGCATCGGCCTCACGCTCACGGCCGTCCACCTAATCGGGATCCCGTTTACGGGGGCATCGGTGAATCCAGCCCGTTCGCTCGCACCGGCGATCGTCGGCGGCGAGTACAACGACATCTGGATCTACTTGGCTGGCCCGGCCGCGGGTGCAGTGCTCGCTTGGGTGCTGTACAAGTTCATCGTGACCGGCGATACCGACCTGGTGGACGACATCAAGGACATGGTCTAACTCGCAAGTCGAATGTTTGAGATGGGGCGCCCTTCGGGGCGCTCCACTCGCGTCCGATCGCGGTGAGGGCCCCCGTAGGGGCCCTCACGTGGCGAGTTCGCCTGTAAGCCGGATTCTGTATCGACCCGAGGATCGATGGCGACCATCTATCTGGGCCCGTCGTTGCCGGCCGGGCTCATGCGGCCTACCCGGGATGAAACGGGCGGACCGCCCTATCCCTGCTTGGCCTTGCTCCCGGTGGGGTTTGCCGAGCCGCTGCGATCACCCGCAGCGCTGGTGGTCTCTTACACCACCGTTTCACCCTTGCCTGTGCCCTGAGGCCATCGGCGGTCTGTTCTCTGTTGCACTGTCCGTCGGGTTTCCCCGCCTGGGCGTTACCCAGCACCGTGTCCTGTGGAGTCCGGACTTTCCTCGATGCCGAAGCACCGCGGTCGCCCGGCGAACTCCGAATCAGGATGCGGGGCGGGCCGCACCCTGTCAAGTCTGTATTCGATTCCTGCGGGTCCGGTCAGCTCCGATCAAACCGTTCTCTCACTCGGTCCGGCTGTGAGCCAGCAGACCGCCCAGTGTGCCCATCAGCAGTGCGATCATCCCGCCGGCCGCCAGAGTCACCACTGAGGGGTCGCGGGCGGCGGCGAGTGAGATGGCGGCTACGACGGCGAAGAGCAGCAGGGCAGCCAGCCCACCGTGCAGTTCATGGTCGCGTGCGCCGATACGAGCTGCGGCGTAGCCGGCCGCGAATTGGGCGACGACTCCCACCAGGATCAGGGATATTTGGCCGGCGACGGTCGAGGTGTCCCAGCCGATCGTCAGAAACGGGATGGCACCGACGATTCCCAGGCCGAGCCCGAGGATGGCTCCCATCAGGATGGCACCCGCACTCGGCATGATCGAGTCCTAGGAAGCTTCGAGGTGCTCTTCGAGCGAGGCGACCCATC
>JAZGIX010000245.1:0-7388 GCA_036482315.1 Acidimicrobiia bacterium
CCGCGGACCGTCCGAGTGATCGGCGCCACGGTTATCCGACTCAGAACATCGATCACTGTGTCGCGCGTCAGCACACATACCGGGCGGCGTCCATAGGGGGGAGGGAGATCGGCCCAGTGAATTGCCCGGCTTCTCAATAATCCGGCCAGACCTCGAGGGCGATGCGAAGCATCGCCTCGGTCTCTTGGGGATCTTGCGGCACCGCCGTGTAGGCCGCGATCAGCTCGGCGTCGGCCTTCGCCTCATCGTCGGCAGTCACGATGACACGAGCCGCGGTCCGGAGAAGCTCCGACCGATTTGTACCCCGCTCCTTGGCTATCCGATCGAGTGCTTTGACCAGATCGTCCTCGAGCTGGACGAGCACTTCTTTGCGAGCCATGACCATATGGTAGAGCATATGGTCATGAAGGGTTGCTTGGTACCCCTTTGAGGTGGCGGGTCAGCCCAACCCCTCCGCCAACAACCGGATCGCTCCCGCCTTGTCGAGCGGATCGTTGAAGTTGCCACACTTTGGTGATTGCACGCATGAGGGGCACCCGGTTTCGCACGGGCAGTCGCGTAACGCTTGCAGCGTGGCCCGAAGGTGGCGGTCCCCATTACGCCAACCGATAGGGGCGATTCCGGCACCACCCGCGTAGCCGTCGTAGATGAACCACACGGCCCCGCCGATGGCTGGGTGATAGTTGGTGGATAGTCCACCGACATCCCAGCGATCGCAGATGGCGAACAGCGGGAGCATTCCGATCGAAGCATGTTCGACGGCGTGGAGCGTTCCCGGCAGGTCGGCCGCCTCGATCTCGGAATCCCGGATCAAGTCATCAGGCACCTCGAACCACAGGGCCTGGGTGGTAAAGGTTCGTTTCGGCAGGTCGAGCGGCTGGTAGGAGATCATCGAGCGATCCCGGATCGACTTCTTCTTGAAGCCGACGACGTGGCTCTCCACCTCCACCAGGCCGTGCAGGTGCGGGAATCGCCCAACGGTGGCGCTCTCGATGACACGCTGCACATCCACCCAGGTCTCGACGTCGGGTTGGGTGTAGTAGCCGACCTCGCCCCGCCGGGTGCGGGCGACCCGATCCTGGAGGTCGAGCTCTTCCACGACGAGTGACTCACCCTGGTGGAGGTAGACGGCGCCCGGATGAGCCTGGGAGAAGACTCGGCTCTCGTCCACCGAGCCGACAACCTCTCCGTGCTCGTCGAGGATCGTGTACGGGGGGCCGCTGGCGGTGCGGATGTCGACGGAGCCGGCCGGAGATTGCCGTCCCGACCAGAGGAGCCGACCGGCTCTGGGGCGGAGCCATCCTTCGGCAACGAGATCGGCTGCTACCGCCTCGACTTCGGGACCAAACACTTCGAGTGCCTCGGTGGGTTCGAGCGGGATCTCGTAGGCGGCGCAGCCGAGATGAGATGCGAGTACTTCGGGGTTGCTCGGGTTGACCACCGCCGCCTCCGACGGCCGTTCGAAGAGTGCGGCCGGGTGGTTCATGAACCATTGGTCGAGCGCGTCCTGCCCGGCAACCAACACTGCGAGCGATTCGTCGGTGGCGCGGCCTGCTCGGCCCGCCTGTTGACGAAACGAAGCGATCGTTCCGGGGAACCCCGTCACCACGGCGGCGTCGAGTCCTCCGACATCGATCCCCAACTCCAGGGCATTGGTGGCCGTCACTCCGAGCAGCTCGCCTTCGAACAGGCGCCGCTCCACCTCGCGGCGTTGCTCCGGCAGGTATCCCGCCCGGTATGGAGCAATACGGGCGGCGTGGCCATCATCGAGCCGATCCTTGGCCCACCGGTACATGAGCTCGGTGCCCTTGCGGCTGCGAGTGAAGGCGATCGTGTGCCGATCGCGCGCCACCAGGTCGCTGAACACGCTCGTCGCCTCGGCCAGCGAACTTCGCCTGAGGTCCTCGTCTTCGACCTCCGGGTTCCACATGACGATGTGTTTTTCGCCTGTTGGGGAGGTGTCTTGCTCCACCACGCTCACCGGAAGCCCGATCAGCTCGGAGGTGAGTTCTCCGGGATTGCCGATGGTGGCAGAGCAGCCGATGAAGACCGGATCGGAGCCGTAGAAATTGGCCAGCCGACGGAGCCTGCGGAGCACATTGGCGACGTGGCTACCGAAGATGCCGCGCAGTACGTGCACCTCGTCCACGACCACATATCGGAGCCGTCTCAGGAAGGTCGCCCACCGCCCGTGACCGGGAAGGATCCCGATGTGCAGCATGTCCGGGTTGGTCAGGAGCACGTTGGCGTGACGCCGCGCCCAAGCACGGGTCTCGTCGTCGGTATCCCCGTCGTACACGGCAGGCACCATCTGGGGTACTCCGAAGTCGTGCAGTGACCGGAACTGGTCCCTGGTCAAGGCCTTGGTGGGGAACAACAGCAGTGAGGTGGCGGCCTTGTCGTCGATCGCGGCTTCCGCGATCGGAACCTGGTAGCACAGCGATTTACCGGAGGCGGTGCCGGCGGCGATGACTGTGTGATTGCCTTCACGGATCGATCGGATGGCAGTCGCCTGATGCCGGTACAGCCGGTCTATGCCTCGACCACCAAGCGCGGCCCTCACCGCAGGATCCAGATCAACCGCCTCGAATATGGCGGGGCGCGCCGGCACTGTCTCCACATGGACGATCCGCTTCGCCGTCTCCGGGTCCGACTCCCAGGAGTCGATGATGTGACGCATCGGGCCCAGGGATAGCAGAACACGGATGACAGACAGCTACGGACTAAGGACTAATGACTGAAGACTGAGGAACCTCCGTCCTGTCACACTTGAGTCATGGACCGTCGTCAGTGGCATGGGTTGGATGTCGCCCAAGTGATTGCCTCCCTCGAGACCGATCTGGAATCCGGTCTGACCGCCGCAGAAGCCAGAGATCGACTCCACCGTGACGGGCCGAATGAGATCTCTGCCGGCGACACCGAAAGTGCCTGGCAGCGTCTGGCAACACAGTTTCGCGACGTTCTCATCTGGATTCTGCTCATCGCCGCCGCCATCAGCGGCTTGGTGCTCGACGAGTGGATCGATACCGGCGTGATTCTTGTGATCGTCGTCCTCAACGCGACGCTCGGCTTCGTACAGGAGAGCCGGGCCGAGCGGGCCTTGGCTCGACTGAAAGACATGGCCGCTCCGGAGGCAGTGGTGCTGCGCGGGGGCGAACTGGTCACGCTCCCCTCGCCGGATCTGGTGGTCGGAGACGTTCTGGTCTTGGAGCCGGGGTCGCTGGTGGCGGCAGACGCCCGACTCGTCGAAGTCGTGCATCTCGAAGTGGAGGAGGCTTCGTTGACAGGCGAGTCCTTCCCCGCAGTGAAGCAACTCGATCCGGTCGCTGCTTCGGCAGCGCTGGGTGATCGCGGCTCCATGGTGTTCGCCGGCACACATGTCTCGTCGGGGCGGGGTACCGCGGTTGTCGTTGCCGTCGGCGTCGGGACCGAGGTGGGGCGAATTGCCGGCGCACTTGCGCAGAGGGAACCGCCGACACCCCTGCAGGTGGAACTCGACAGTGTCGGTCGACGGCTCGGACTGCTCGCTCTGTCTACTGCCTCGCTGGTCTTCCTGGTGGGGTGGTTGCGCGGCAATCCCGCCGAATCGATGTTTCTCACCGCAGTTGCGCTGGCGGTCGCGGCGATTCCCGAAGGGCTGCCCGCCGTCGTGACCATCACCCTTGCCGGCGGGGTGCAGCGGATGGCAGAACGTCAGGCCGTCGTGCGCCGGCTTCCGGCGGTCGAAGCGCTCGGCGCAGCCACCGTGATATGCAGCGACAAGACCGGAACCATCACCCGTAACGAGATCCAGGTTCAGGAGGTGCTGCTCGCCGATAGGCGCATCGATCCGCAGCGGCTCGATGTGAGAGATGGTCGGGACGCCTGGTTCATGCGGGTCGCCTCACTTTGCAACGATGCACACTCCACCCCGGACGGATGGATCGGTGACCCGACGGAGGTCGCACTGGGCATGGCTGTGGCGTCGGCCGGCGCCGCATCGGAGTCGTTGCGCTTAGAGAATCCTCGGATCGACGAGTTCGCCTTCGACTCCGGCCGCAAGCGAATGACCACGATTCACCGCGCCGGCGATGGAATCCTGCTGGCGGTCAAGGGAGCACCGGAGGAGGTCGTCGAGCGTTGTGACTCGATCGAGACTCCTGAAGGCCCGGTGCCGCTCGATGCCGACCGCCGAAGGCAGGCTCTCGACGCTGCGGCCGGACTGGCCGAGCGGGGGTGGCGCACGCTCGCGCTCGCCTATCGCCTGACCCCCGCACCGCCGGTATCGGCGGACGACGCCGAACAGAGCCTGGTGTTGGTGGGTGTCGCCGGAATGAGCGATGAGACGAGACCGGAGGCGGCTCCCGCCGTTGCCGAGGCGATTGCCGCCGGGATCATCGTGGTGATGGTCACCGGGGATCACGAGGTTACGGCGAGATCGGTGGCGGATGAGGTCGGGATCCTCGGCGACAGGGATGTGATGCCGGGCGCCGTGCTGCGGAACGTAACCGCTGAGAAATTGGCTGAGGATGTCGAGCGGTACCGGGTCTACAGCCGGATCGATCCACTGGACAAGGTCAAGATCGTCGAGGCGTGGCGCTCTCGCGGTCACATTGTGGCCATGACCGGAGACGGGGTGAACGACGCCCCGGCGCTGCGGGCGGCCGACATCGGGGTAGCGATGGGAAGCGGTACCGACGTCTCACGCGAGGCGTCGGCGATGGTGCTCGCCGACGACAACTTCGCCACGATCGTCGCTGCGGTGCGGGAGGGGCGAAGCATCTTTCGGAACCTGCGCCGGGTCGTCTCATTCCTGCTCGGGAGCAACGCCAGTGAAGTACTTCTGATGTTCGTGGGCTTCCTCGTCTTCGGGGGATTGGGCGAGCCTCTCCTGGCGACGCAGCTGCTTTGGATCAACCTGGTGACGGACGGTCTCCCGGCGCTGGCCCTCGGCGTGGATCCGCCCGACCCGGATGTCATGTCCCGCGGGCCCGAAACCAGCAGGCAGATGCTCAGGGGGAGTCGCTTGTTGAAGCTGGTTCGTCACGGAGCGACGATGGCGCTCGCAGGACTGGCCACGCTGGTGGTCGGTCATTACTGGCTCGACTACGAGTGGGAAGCGGTTCGCACGATGGTGTTCACCGCTCTCGTCGTCATCCAGTTGGCGTATTCGTTTATGGTTCGTCGCTCAGAAGGCGGTCGCAAGCCGGGGCGGAATCGACTGCTCATGTGGTCCGTGGCCGCGTCTCTGGCTCTTCAGATCGGCGTCGTGTACTCCTCGATCGGACAGACCCTGTTCGATACCGTGCCGATCCCACCGGCGGGGTGGATCCCGATCGCGTTTGCGGTGCTTGGTGCGAGTTTCTTGGTCGTTGTGGGAGACCGGATCGGCCGCGCCCGCGGCAAGGTGACCGAAGCAACATTCTGAGACGACGGCAGGCCCGATTTCTCCATCGGGGATATCGAGCCCGAGGACCCCATCGTCCATGTCACGGAACAGTTCTTCAGATGACGACGACAGGAGTACTACGGACGCCCCGCTGCGGGTGGCGACCCGGCCCGGAAGGACTTCGTTGCCGATCTTGGTGGGGTCGAGCAGGAACGCTCCCGCGCCCAGGGTCAAGAGTTGTTCGAGACTCAGGTCGGTCCAGGTGTGCTTTACGAGGGCGGAAGTGAGCAGCGGTAGCGCTGAGAATTCGGAACCGAGCACCCCCCGCAATCGGCCGAGGATCACCAAGCCCTGATGGAGTGATCGTGTGAAGTCGCCGCCTCGAAGGTGTCGGTTGCGACTGAAGGCGAGCGCAAACCTGCCCCACATCTCCTGGACACCGGCCGCGAAGTAGGCACCCGAGCTCGCGTCGGCCATGGCAAATGGGACATTGACCATCACGCTCCCATAGTCATTGAGGAGGAGTTGGAAGTCACGAAAGCCGGTGAGGATGTATCCCTCGATTGGAATGCCGGTGATCTGCTCGGCGACTTCGACCGTGACCTCCCCGCCGAGCGGTCCCGGTCGAAGTCGCTCTTTCATGCCTCCTGTACTCAACGCGGCTGCCGTATCCCGGAAGTCGGAGTCGTTGCTGAGCGCCTTCAGGTCCCTTTCGAGTTGGTTATCCGATCGCGTCCAGATGACTGCGTTCACGTGGGTGAACTTGTCCATGCCATATGGAGTCTCGACCCAACTGTCGCGCGGAAACCCGAGGATTCCTCCACCGCCGACTGCGGTATTGCTCGATATGAGGTGAAGGCTGTCGCCGCGGAATCTGACGGGGTCCTGCCACTCGCGGGCGTCGGTTCCGATCACGAACACGTGCCGGATCGGATCGCCGAACCAGGGGGCGAAGTCGTACCGAGCGAACCAAGCGCCGACGACGCGCCAGCCACGGCCCTCGTCGACCAGCAGGATCACGTCATCGTCCTCGACGACCGCTACTCCCGCCTTGCCCATGTCGCCAACCTGTTCGAAGAAGAAGGCGCCGGACAGTGGTCCCTCCTCGGTCGGTATGCGGAGTTCGAGGTGGGTGGCCAATCCTTCGGGAAGATCGGGCATGGGAGCGTCCCTGTCTGCCAGCCACGTGTAGAGGCTCGACACGACCTCGGCGACCTCGTCGACTCCATCGAACGAGACTTCGACTGCCTGATCCGGAATGGTTGTCGGGGTGACGGTTCGCGGGGCCGTCGTCGTCGTCGATGTCTGCGGGCGTGGGGTCGGCGGGAGAACGGTCACCACCGACTCTCGGCTGGTGCAGGCGCCGACGATGAGCATCCACGCCGCCATGATCCCGAACCCACGGAGGAATCTGGTCACGGGTGGCGGCAGTCGGGTCGGCCCGGTCTACTCACCTTGGCGTTGAGCCAGAGCGCCGTCGTCCATGTCGCGAAACATCTCTTCGGCTTCGGGGCTCAGATTGACGATGGACGCTCCGTTGCGGGTGGCGATGACTCCGGGCAGCACGTCATTGCCGACCTGATCCGGATCGAGCAGGAAGCCACCGGCTGCGACCGTCAGCAGGTCTTCCAGGCTGAGGTCGGTCCAGGTGAAGTCCATGAGAATAGAGAGCAGGGTCGGGAGCACTCTGATGTCACGCTCCAGCACGCCCTGGAGGGCGCCGAGGATCACGAGGCCGCCGTGGAGTTGCCGGGTGAAGTCGCCACCCGGGATCGTCCGGTTGCGGCTGAAGGCGAGCGCGTCGCCCCCGAAGAGGGTCTGCAGGCCTGCCGACAGATAGGCCTGCGACTTGGGCTCGGCCATTCCAAAGGGGACGTCTAATTGCACCCCGCCAAAGGCGTCGACCAGCCGTTGGAAGTTGAGAAACCCGGTGATCAGGTAGCCCTCGAGAGGAAGCCCGCTCAGATCGGACGCCAGGTCGATCATCTCGTCCTGACCGGGGGTGGTGTTGTCGGAGAGG
>JAZGIX010000246.1:0-2286 GCA_036482315.1 Acidimicrobiia bacterium
CGTCTGGCCGGTGAGTTGCTCGACCCGACCGCCGATCTGGTCTTCGAGCACCTCAGGTCGATGGGCGACTGACGATGTTCAAGATTGCTCTCAGGAGCGTCCTGCTCCACAAGCTACGACTGACGCTGACGGCCGTCGCGATTGTGCTCGGGGTCGCCGTCGTGTCGGGAACCTTCGTTTTCACCGACAGCATCAAGGCCTCATTCGACGATCTCTTCTCCGACGTCAATGCACAGGTTGACTTCTTTGTAAGAGGCACCTCCGAGTTTGGATCGACTGCGGCCACCCTGGACGAGTCGGTGGTCGATGCGGTGCGTGCCGTGGACGGGCTCGACTCGGTTGTTCCCTCCGTGGACGGAATCGCTCAACTCATTGACAAGGAAGGCGAGCCGATCGGAGGCGCCGGGCCGCCGACCCGTGGCTTCTCCTACCTCCCCGAGGGCGAGGGAATCTCTCCGATCGATGTGCGCCACGGAGACAATTGGCCCACCGAGCCGGGTCAGGTCGTCATCGACACGTTTGCGGCAGAGGGGAACGACCTCGGGGTGGGAGATGTCATCGACGTGATCACCCCGGTTGGTGTCGAACCGTTCGAAGTCGTCGGCATCGCAACCTTCGGGGACGCCGACAACCTGCTCGGGGCCACCCTGGCCGTCTTCGAATTCGAAGAGGCTCAGCGGATCTTCGACATGGAGGGCAAGGTTTCGTCGATCTCGCTGACCGCCGCCGCCGGTGTCGACAAGGTCTCACTGCAGGCGTCGATCGCCGACCTGTTGCCCGATCAGGCTGAGATAGTCACCGGCGAGGACCAGACAGAAGACGACCTCAGCGAAATCGATGAGGGGATCGGATTCATCAACACGATCCTGCTCGTGATCGCCGGCGTCGCGGTGTTCGTCGGAGCGTTCATCATCCAGAACACGTTCCGGATAATCGTGGCTCAACGGACCAGAGAATTGGCGATGCTGCGCGCGGTGGGAGCCACCGGACGCCAGGTCACATTCATGGTTGGAATCGAGGCGCTGGTGGTGGCTCTCGTCGCCTCGGCGATCGGAATTGGAGTTGGCGTCTTGCTTGCCGTTGGCATCAAGGCCGCATTCACCGCCTTTGGCCTCGGCTTCCCCGGCGGATCCCTCACGATCAAGGTCCGGACGATCGTCGTCGGCATGGGGGTCGGCGTTGTGGTCACTTTGATCTCGGCGCTGCTTCCGGCGCGCAAGGCGTCGAAGATCCCGCCGATCGCGGCGCTGCGTGACATTGCCACCAGCGCCCGGGATCTGTCGCGCAGGCTCATCGCCGGTCTCATCGTCACCGGTCTCGGGGTCGTGCTGTTGGCCGTGGGATTGGTGCTCGATCTCGAGAATGCCATTTCTTTTGTGGGCTTTGGAGCGTTGCTGACGTTCGTCGGCGTCTCGATCCTTGCTCCGCTGTTTGCCCGAGCATTCGCCCGAACTGCCGGCAGGCCACTGCCGCGCTTTGCCGGCACCGTCGGACGGTTGGCTCAGGAGAACGCGATGCGCAAACCGCGTCGCACCGCGGCTACCGCATCGTCGCTGATGATCGGCGTCGCCCTGGTCAGCGTGATCGCCGTGTTCTCGGCATCCGCCAAGGCCGGCGTTGCCGCGGTCTTCGAGGATGACTTCATGACCGACTTCCAGGTTGCGCTCGACGGGTTCAGCGATCCTCGGCTCACCGGACTGTCGCCGGCTTTGACCGACGAGTTGAGGCAGTTGGACGAGCTATCGGTGGTGGCCCGGATGCGGATCGGCGAGTACCGGCTGGTCGACGACACGGCCGAGAAGTTCCTGCTCGGCGTCGATGGCGGCATCGAGCAGGTTGTGAGGCTCGAGATCATCGAGGGATCCATTGACCGCTTCACGGATGGCGCGGCTCTCCTCTTCGAGGATGAAGCCGACCGGCTCGGCCTGGGTGCCGGTGACTCGATGGAGATCGAGGTGCCGTCGGGGGCCGTCGTGCGGCTCGAGATTGCCGCGGTCTTCGCCGGCGATGCGCTGGGAGCGTCGCTCCTGGTGACCGTGCCGACCTACGAGGAGCACATCACGTTCCGGCTCGATCGGTTCGTCTTCGCTCTCAAGGCGGATCAAGTCACCGAGACTGAAGCTCGGACGGCGGTCGATGCCGTGGCCGAGTCCTACCCCAATGCCAACGTGACCAACACCGAAGAGCTCATCGGCGACATCGAGCAGCAGATCGACAGCCTGCTCAACCTGCTGGTGGTCCTGCTCGGCTTTGCCATCATCATCGCCCTTCTGGGCATCGTGAACA